>DSBN01000301.1 GCA_011046055.1 Sediminispirochaeta sp.
TCTCCGGAGAGCGGGTAAGCACAAGTAAGCGCGAGGGGCAAGACTCCGCGAAAAGGGAACACAACTCTTCTACTTCCAAGGAACGGTTGACGACGGAAGTCAAACAGGAGCGATCGGCGGACAAAGCCAAGCTGACGGTGGTCGATCTTCGGGAGGACGGGGTTCCACGGAAAAATATCGGCGGTCGAACCTCATCCTCCCGCAGCCAGGAAAGGCAAGAGTCCGGCGAGATAGAGCTCACTCGTCTGCTCCAGTCAAAAAGAACCGATCAGGGGCTGCAGAATCAGAACGGGGGTTCTCAATTTCAAGGCCGTGAGAGAAACGAGGCTTCTTTTTCAGAGATCATGGTCAATCTTCGGGGCGGTGGAGAGAGCCTCGGCTCCACCGGTGATACCAAAGCAGCTTCAATGCCAGATTTTCAGGGTCGTCTGCTCCAGCAGTTACGAGAGCACCTGAACGGTGATATCGTCAAGCGGGGCAGTATCGTGGTCAAGGACAACGGTGCCGGGGAGATCAAGCTTGATCTCAAGCCGGCCGAGCTCGGGCAAGTGAGAATCAGACTGAGTCTGGAGAATAATAATATAGCCGGGCGGATTTTTGTCGAAAATAGTAGTGTAAAGGAAGCTTTCGACCAGAACTTGCAGCAGCTGTACAGAGCCTTCAAGGAGCAGGGCTTCGACGGAGCGAGTCTGAATGTGACCGTCGGCGATCATCGCCGAAAGCAGCAGCAAAACGGAGCGGGAGGATTCATGTTGACCCAGGGGAACACAGCTTCCTCCGGCGTTGGCACTACGGCAGCACCGAGGCTCTCGGCGAGAGTAGAAGATCGACTGGTCGATGTAATGGCATAAAGGAGTAAGACTAAAGATGGATGTATCGATGATGATGACGGGGGCGGAAAGGAGCAAGCTCGAAATGCAGGTTGATACGATCAACAAGGGCCTGCAGCAAGGGCGGGGAATGGATCAAGAATTGGGCAAGGAAGATTTTCTGAAGATATTGATCACCCAGCTCGAGCACCAGGATCCGACTTCCCCTCTGGAAGACAAACAGTTCATCGCCCAGATGGCTCAGTTCTCTTCCCTGGAACAGATGACCAATCTTAGTCAGGATTTTGCCAAAATCACCGGGATGATGAATCGAGGAAACGCCTTGAGCTTGTTGGGTAAGGAAGTTGAGCTTTTGGTGGGGGACAGGCGGATAGTAGGCCAGGTGGAGGCTATTTCTGGTACGGAGAATCCCCAGATCAAGGTAGATGGACATTATTACGACTACGGTCAAGTGGAGACGGTAAGGAGCAAGGAGGCCGCCGAATGATGCGTTCGCTTTATGCCGGTGTATCCGGTCTGCAAAATCACCAAACACGCATGGATGTGATTGGAAACAATATTTCCAACGTGAATACTACGGGGTTCAAAAAGGGACGGGTCAACTTTCATGATATGTTGTCCCAGACTATGTCCGGAGCCGCCCGACCAACCGACGAGGTTGGTGGTGTCAACCCGAAACAGGTAGGTCTTGGTATGATGGTGGCCTCGATCGACACCATCCACACACAAGGTTCGATGAAGACCACCGGGGTTATGACCGATGTCGCCATCCAGGGAGACGGCTTCTTTATCCAAAGGAACGGAAACCAACAGTTCTACACCCGAGCGGGAGCATTCGGCCTGGATGAGAACGGCCATCTGGTCAATCCGGCCAACGGCATGCGGATCCAAGGCTGGAACGCCGAGACGGCAGACGGCGAGACCTTTATCAACACCGCCGCGGATGTGGAAGATTTACAGATTCCCGTAGGAGGCAAGGATGCGGCGGCGGCTACCACCGAAGTTGAGTTGGCCAGCAATTTGGACAAACGCACTCCATTGATCCCCGCGGGAGCCACCGCCGCCGAGACTCGGGAGGGAACCTGGAGTATAGACAAGGTCATTTACGATGAGTTTGGCAATACCCACACCATGAGGATAGATTTCACCCGAGTACCGGGGACACAGAACCAGTGGCAGGGAGAGGTCACCATCGATCCCGATACGGAGACTCCGACCAACACCTTGGTCGATGTGGGAGATGAGAACAACGACACCAACACCTTTGTGGTCGAGTTCAGCAACTTAGGAACTCTGCAGTCGGTCACCGACCCCCAAGGCGATCTGATCGAAGAGGGACAACTACAAGTAGGGGTGAGTTTCGACGTCGTAGATGCCGCCCTTGAAGACGGCGAACAGGTGCGGCAAAACTTCAACCTCACCTTGGGCGAGGTTGACAGCGTAGTGAACAGTATGACCCAGTTTGCCGAAAAGAGCTCGACCAAGGCTTTCAGACAAAACGGTTACCCCATGGGTTATCTGGAAAATTTCAAGATCGATCAATCCGGAATAATCACCGGTGTATACAGCAATGGCACCAACCGGGTCCTGGGACAGATCGGTTTGGCGAGTTTCACCAATCCCGGAGGTCTGGAGAAAGAGGGTGAAAATACCTACGTGGTGAGCAACAACTCCGGCGATCCCCTGGTGGGAGAGTCCGGAACGGCGGGCAAGGGAAAAATCATCGCCGGAGCTTTAGAGATGAGTAACGTTGATCTGGCCGAGGAGTTCACCGATATGATCGTTACCCAACGTGGTTTTCAGGCGAACTCAAAGAGCATCACCACCTCCGATCAGATGCTGCAAGAGTTGCTGACACTGAAGCGGTAGATAGAGTAGAATAAAAGGAGAGCGGCAAAGAAGCCTAGATGGTAAAGGTAACGCAGTTAAACGGTAAGGTTTATTATGTAAATCCCCATATGATCGAGTACATCGAACAGAACCCCGACACCACACTGATCATGCTCTCCGGGAAACGTCTGATAGTGAAGGAGGACTATCAGACGATTTTTCAAAGGATAGTAGAGTACAGAAGGCTGGTAGGCGCCTTCAAAAACGAGGAGTAATTCATGGATATTTCCACTTTAGCAGGGCTTGCACTGGGAGTTGCAATGACACTTATGTCGATGATACTCGGCGGAAGTGGATTAGGTGTGTACATCAACGTGCCTTCTGTTTTAATGGTAATAGGTGGTTCATTCGGGGCTATCATGATATCCAATCCCCTGACCAGAGTTTTGCATATCACCCGGTATATAAATATAGTGATCCAGGAGAAGAAATACCCCTTCGAACAGACCATCTCCAGCCTCATCAGCTTTTCCGAACGAGCCCGGCGAGAAGGTCTGTTGGTCTTGGAAGATGAGATCGAGGATGTGCAGGATGACTTTCTCAAAAACGGAATACAGCTGGTAGTCGATGGTACCGACCCGGAGATCATCAAGAGCGTGATGTTCAACGATGTGGCCCAGATGGAGCAGCGACACGAAACGGGGATAAAACTATTCGGTGATTGGGGAACTCTGGCTCCCGCTTTCGGTATGATTGGTACCTTAGCTGGTCTTATAGCCATGTTGGCTAACCTCGATGACCCCGACGCTATCGGCTCAGGTATGGCCTTGGCGCTGATCACCACCATGTACGGCTCCATTTTAGCCAACTTAATCTTGATCCCCATAAAGAACAAGCTGCAGGACCGTCACCAGGACGAGATGCTGCTACGAGATATTATGATCGAAGGAGTACTGTCTATCCAAGCGGGCGACAACCCCAACATTCTCAAGTACAAGCTGGTATCTTTCTTGGATCCCGGCCGCAGAAGAGAGATGTTGGAAGTCTTAATGGGCGAATAAAGGATGGAGTGGAGATAATGGCAGAGAGAAAGCGTAAGAAGAAATGTCCCCCCGAAGGTGCTCCCGAGTGGATGACTACTTATGGAGACATGGTGACACTGCTTCTTACTTTCTTTGTAATGATGTACACTACCGCGACCATCGATGGCGCCAAGATACAGCTTATTTTGGCTGCCTTCAACGGCTTGGGGTTGAGGTCGGGGGGGACAACCTTACAGGCCACGGGGCAGCTCGCCGATATGGGCAATACGGTGATGTCCCTGCCCTCTACCCAGCGGGGGAGAGCCCTTGACGAGGCTCGACGTAGGGCTATAAGCATTTTTCAGCCTGAGATCCTGGCCAAGAAGGTTCGGGTCAAGGAAGATGAACGGGGCTTGGTGATCAGTCTGGCGGCGGATGCTTTTTTTGAGCCCGCCAGCGCGGAGGTGCGGATAGAAGAGAGTCGAGAGACTCTGCAGAAGGTCTCAAATCTGCTGATTTCTTTGGAGCGAGAGAAGCAGAAGTTCCGTATCGAAGGGCACACGGATTCGATACCCACGGACCCCGAGAGCCAGTGGAGGACCAACTGGGAGTTGTCCACCGCTCGGGCGACCAATGTGCTGCACTATTTGGTGGATTTCGGGGTGGACGAACAGGCTTTTCAGGTGGCCGGCTTTGCCGACACCGTGCCGGTTGCCTCCAACGAGACGGAGGAAACCCGGGCGTATAATCGACGGGTGGATATTATTGTCCTATCAGAGGGGCATTTATAGTTTGCAATAATGGGATTCTTTTGATAGAATTTTACTGATACTACAGGAGCTTTGGTATGGGTGATGAAGAGGTCTTTGATGCTGGTGATGTAGCCGGCGGAGGCGCTGAAGAGGAGTCGGGGGGGAAAAGAAAGCTTATCCCCGCGGCGGTATTGAAAATATTAAGATGGGTTGCTCTCGGATTGGCCGCTATTATTTTCATAGTCACGGTGGTGGTGATCACCGTCAGCATAATGACTCGTGGACCTCAGGCCGGGGCCTATCCGGCACCATCCCAGGAGTACTCCGGCGAGCTAGAGATCCTGTGGTGGTACGACATCCCGGAGATCCGTACAAGAACCTCCGACGAGAATCCGTACACCGTTATTATCGACCCGAAGCTGGGGTACGAGCAGGAGAACAAGAAGATACAAACGGAGCTGATCGCCCGAAAGGAGCAGATCATCGATATGATGCGGAGGTATTTCTCCGGGAAGACCGCCAGCGAGCTCTCACCACAGTACGAGCCGGAGATCAAAGCAGAGCTGAAACAGATGATCAACCGGGCTATGACCGGCAAGGGGATAGAGGATATAGTATTTTTGCAATTCAACGTAATTGAGTTCTAGATAGAGGTTGGTGGAGATGAACGAAGTCCTGTCGCAAGATGAAATAGATCAATTACTCACCGCGATTTCCACCGGGGAGATAGAGAGCGAGACCAGTACGCCCGCGGCCCAGGATCAGCGGAAGATCAAGATCTATGATTTCAAGCGTCCGGATAAGTTCTCCAAGGAACAGATCCGCACCGTCTCCATCATGCACGAGACCTTCGCCCGATTGACTACCACGGCCCTTTCGGCCCAACTGCGGAGCATGGTCAACGTTCACGTTGCTTCGGTAGATCAGCTGACCTACGAAGAGTTTATCCGGTCGATACCCAATCCGACGACGCTGGGGATTATCAATATGGACCCCCTCAAGGGATCGGCGATCATGGAGATCGATCCGGCGATCACCTTCTCGGTTATCGATAGACTTTTTGGCGGACAGGGAGAGGGGACCAAGGTCAATCGGGATCTCACGGACATCGAACAGTCGGTCATGGAGGGGATAATTGTCCGCATACTGGGCAACCTGCGCGAGGCTTGGAGCCAGGTTATCGACCTGCGGCCGAGATTAGGACAGATCGAGACCAACCCCCAATTCGCGCAGATCGTTCCCCCAACGGAGATGGTAGTTTTGGTGACCCTGGAGACCAAAGTGGGGGAAATAGAAGGCATGATGAATTTCTGCATTCCCTATCTGACCATTGAACCGATCATCTCCAAGCTGTCAGCCCAGTACATGTATTCATCGGTAAGAAGCGGCGCTACTACCGAGAACCTCAATATCCTGAAGGATCGGTTATCGAATATCGACGTTTCGGTGGTTGCAGAGGTCGGGAGTATGCAGCTGACCGTGAGGGACGTGCTGTCCCTGCGCAGAGGGGATGTGATTCGTTTTCCCAATGTGCAGATAAAAGACCCGATGGTGTTAAAGATCGGTAACAGAAAGAAATTCCTCTGCCGCCCCGGTATAGTGAGCAACAAGGTGGCGGTACAGATAACCGAAAAACTAGAAGAGATCAGCAAGGACGAGTTTGAAGAGCTCGTAGCCGAAGAAGGAGAAGAGTGATGAGTGACGGTTCTCTCTCGCAAGATGAAATTGATGCCCTGCTACA
>DSBN01000033.1 GCA_011046055.1 Sediminispirochaeta sp.
ATAATACTCTTAGAAAGGAGGATGAGAGATGCACGACATAGTGATAAAAAACGGATTTGTGATACGACCCGAAGAGACTCGGGTAGCCGATATCGGTATTACGGGAGAGCGAATCGCGGAGATAGGCCCGGCCTCCTCTCTCTCGGGGAAAAAGACACTAGACGCCGAGGGCATGTATGTACTGCCGGGAGTGATCGACCCCCACACCCATCCGGTCTACCTCGATAGCATTCAGGATCTGTCGAAGACCGCCGTCTGGGGGGGCGTGACCACGGTGATCCACTACGCCTACGCCAAGCCCGGCCAAAGTCAGCTGGAGGTGATAAAAAAGTGGAAAAAGGAGGGCCAGGAGACCTCTTTCATCGACTTCGCCCTCCACGGTGGACTCTTCGAGGCGATTAAACAGATCGAGGAGCTGCCCGACTGTTTCAAGGAGGGGGTGAGCTCCTACAAGATGTTCATGTCCTACGCCAAATTGGGCTGGATGACCGACGACTACGCGCTGACAAAGGCGATGGACGTCATCGGTCGACTCGGCGGAATGGCGGCTCTCCACGCGGAAAACGGGATGATGATCGACTACATCCAGGACAAAATGATCGCCGAAAAGGCCGATATGACCAAGGAGTTCCTGACCACCAGCCCGGCCATCGCCGAAGCGGAGGCGATCTTCCGAGCCGTCTACACCGGCCGCCTGATGCACTGTCCCGTCTATATACCGCACATCTCCTCCAAGGAGGCGATGGAGGTGGTGAGCTACCTGAAGAGCCGGAGTTTTCCGGTCGTCGCCGAGACCTGCCCCCAATACCTGGCCCAGACCTGGGACGAGCTGGTAAAATTGGGGCCCCTGGGAAAGGTCGGACCGGCGATCAAACACCAGGAGGACCAGGATTACCTCTGGCAGTCAGTACAGAACGGACTCATCGACACAATCGGCAGCGACCACGCCCCCAAGCCGAAAAAACTGGACGACGACTTCTTCACCGCCCCCTACGGAACTCCCGAAGTGGAGACTCTGCTGCCCAACCTCTGGAACGAAGGGGTCAACCGCGGTCGAATCACCCCCAACGAAGTCGCCCGTATCACCTCCGAAAACACCGCCAAAATTATGGGACTGTACCCGCGAAAGGGGCGCTTGGCCGAGGGTTCGGATGCGGACATCGTGATCTTCGACCCGTCCAAGGAGTGGACCATCAGCCGTGAGAACCAGCACAGCAACGCCGACTACACGATTTTCGAAGGACGAAAAGTGCTGGGCAAGGTCTCGTCGGTGCTCAGTCGGGGGGGATTGGTCATTGACAACGAGCGCTTCGCCGGTGAAGCCGGCCGGGCGGTCTTCCTGCCCACCGACACGGGGAGGTATTTTCGACAGGGCTTCGTTTTTTCGTGAAAAATCGTTGTCGAACCCTTGCCAAATCGGGGGGCAGGAGGTATAATGCCTTTTAATATGAGCGTAAGGGGACAAAGCTACATCCATAGGAGAAGGGTCTACACCCGATTTACGGGTGCGGGAGACCTGTTCCCCGTCGAATTATTTGGTGATTAATCAGCCGGCATTTTTGCCGGCTTTTTTTTTGGCCCAAGGAAATGGTACCTCGGGCACTTGGAACTAATAAGGAGGAGCAGATATGAATAAGTATGCGGAAAGATTGGCGGAAATAAGCCTGGAAATGGGCGCGATCAAGCTGAATCCCTCCGAGCCCTTTCTGTGGGCTTCGGGATATCGGATGCCGATTTACAACGACAACCGGATGCTGCTCTCCTCGCCGGAGGCGCGGCAGATAGTCGCCCAGGGTTTTGCCCATATCCTCGAGCAGGAAAGGATCGACTTCGACGTTCTGGCGGGCACCTCCACCGCGGGAATACCCCATGCCACCTCTCTGGCGGATAGGCTCAACAAACCCCTGACCTACGTTCGCTCGAAGGCCAAGGATCACGGAATGGGCAACCAGATCGAAGGCTTGGGAGCCGGAGGAGACTACGGCTCCCAGCGGGTCGTTTTGATCGAAGATTTGATATCTACCGGCGGCAGTTCGATCAAGGCGGTGGAGGCGGTGCGCGCCGCGAAGGGAGATCTGCGCTGGTGCTTGGCAATCTTCAGCTACGGCTTGTCGAAATCGCGGGAGAGGTTCTCCGCCCTCGATCCGGTCTGTAAGCACCGCACTATCCTGGACTACGACACTTTGATTCAGGTCGCTCGGGCGAAGAACGCCATCGACCCCGAGGAGGAGCGTCTGCTGCTCGCCTGGCGGGATGACCCCTTCGGATGGGGTGAAAAACAGGGCTTCCCTCCCCAAAAGCAGGAGTTCGCCGCGTGAAGAGAGAGCACAACTTCGTTCAACTGCTGCGTGAGAGCGCCGTTTCCAACGGCAGCATCACCTGCATGGGAATCGATCCGGTCCTGGAGGCGCTGCCCCGACCGGAGCTTTCCCCCCGCAGGCGGGTGCTGCTTTTTTTTGAGCAGATCCTCGAGACCATGGCCCGTCGAAGGGTATATCCGGCGGCCTTCAAGCCGAATATCGGCTTTTTCCACTCTCTGGACCGCCCCCTGGAGTCTCGATTCGACGGTACGCTCGCCCTGCGAGACCTCCTGCTGATGCTGCGTCAGATTTTCCCGCGGACTCCGGTAATCCTGGACTCAAAGCGCGGCGATATCGCCCGTTCCTCCCTCAACTACGCCGAAGAGGCTTTCTCGAGCTGGGACGCCGACGCCCTCACCGTCTCCCCCTATATGGGTGGTGATTCGGTGGGACCCTTCAACACCCTCGCCGCGCAACGAGGACGAGGAGTGTACATCCTCAATCGTACCAGCAACCCCGGCGCCCGAGAGCTGCAGAACCTTACCCTCGCCGACGGCCGCCCGCTGTACACGCACATCGCCCGGAAGATCGTCGAGTGGTCCGAGGAGTCTGGCTCGGACTCGATCGGCGCGGTGGTCGGCGCGACCAGCCTCGCCGAGCTGGAGGAGCTGGCCCGTTTTTACGCATCCCACGGGACCCCCCTTTTGATCCCCGGCGTCGGCGGTCAAGGCGGCAGCGCATCGGAGACGATCTCAGTTTTGAAAAAAGCGGATTATCCCTTGGAACTGGCCAGGATCAACTCATCCAGCGGCCTCACCCACCCCTGGTTGAAGCAAGCTTCCCCGGTCCCCGTCGACTGGCCGGAGAAAGTCACTGACCGACTGGAAAAGCTGAATGGAGAGCTGAAAATATGAACGATTTTCCCCTTCCCCCCGCGGAGGTCTTGAAAAGACTCCGTCGTCCCGGCCCAGCCCTATCTACGGTCTCGGGCGTACTGACCACCCGACCCGGCATGATCGTCGAGGTCGACTCCCGTCTACCGGCGGTCCAAGTGATCACCACCAAGAGCTACCAGCTCAAGCCCAACCCCGGCAATCCCGAACCGGTGATCGTCGAAGCGGGGGTCGGAAACTTCGGCAACTCCGTTGGTCTGCGAAACCCAGGTATGCGCCAAGGACTCGTGGAGCTCAAAGAGCTCCGGACCACGCACAAGCTCCGCGCCCTGCTCAACGTGTCGATCTCCGGCAGCAGCCCCGAGGAGTTCGCCCAACTGGCCGAGCACTTCTCCGAGGTGGCCGATCTCATCGAGCTCAACCTCTCCTGTCCCCACGCCGCCCCGGGTTACGGCATGAGCATCGGCACCGATCCTCAGCTGGTGGCTGAGTACGTTGCGGCGGTACGCGCGGTCACCGACCGTCCGATTTTCCCCAAACTCACCCCCAACGTCGAAGATATCGCCGCCATCGCCCGCGCCGCAGTGACCTCCGGCGCCGATGGTATCAGCGCCGTAAACACCGTCGGCCCGGAAATTTACCACGAACCCCACTCGGGAGCACCGGTGCTCAACAATCCGCGGGGCAACCGTGGCGGCAAATCCGGCGCCTGGATCGCCGAGATCGCCCGCACCAAGGTCGCTGAGATCCGCCAAGCGGTGGGGTCCCAGATCCCGATCATCGGAATCGGCGGCGTCTCTAACGGCCGCGACGTATACCTGATGATGCAAGCCGGCGCCAATATAGTCGGCCTCGGCTCGGTATTCGCCCGTATAGCCCCCGCCGACTGGAGAAGCTTCACCGATTCTCTCCTTCAAGAAGCTGCGGAATACAATACCGCCTCCGTAAAACACCACCGGCCGCTCAGTGAGAAATACCTCAAGCGGGAGCGGCTGATGGAATACCAGGCCTATCAAGTTCGCAGCATTGAGTCCGGCGGTCACGGAACCTTCGTGCTCGAGCTCGATCGTAGCCTGGACTTCTCATCGAGCCAGTTCGCCTTCCTCTGGCTGCCGGGGATCGGCGAAAAACCCTTCTCCATCGCCCATTCGGAACCGGCGACATTCTTCATCAAAGACCGGGGTCGGGTCTCCCACGCAATTTCCCAGCTGAGCCCCGGTGATACTATCTACGCCCGCGGGGTATACGGTAAAAAAGCTCCCCTCAGCCAGAAACCCCAAATCTACATCCTGGCCGGCGGTACGGGTATCGCCGTGGCGACTAAACTGGCCCAGGAACTCACCGAGCGGGGCAGTCTGTGTTCGGTCTACTACGCCACCAGCCACGAGGATAATATTCTGATCCCCCCCGGCCTCGACGATGCAGCGGCCCAACTCCACATAATTCCCGATTCCGGTCTTCCCGCCAGGGCGGTGAGGCAGTGGAAGCACGATATGCTCCTATCTAACGCGGACATGGCTTCCGCCGCAGCTCTCTACTGTATCGGTCCGCCGGATTTTATGCGCCGCGCGGTCGAAGCCGCCGAACAAGCGGGCATTCCAAGTGACGAGACCTACCTCTCCGTCGAGACAGCCACGCACTGTGGTGTCGGGCTCTGCGGCGAGTGTGAGTGCGGCGGGCGGTTGACCTGCCAGGAGGGGACGTTTTTTACAAAGGGATTTTTTGACAGGAAGGGAATCAGCATTACCTCCCTCCCAAATCACCACAGTTTATCGACAATTGGTGTTAATAACTGAGGAAACGCTATACAAAGCAAACAGATATTCCGCCCATTATCCAAGGGTGCTTTTGATTGATGCTAATATTTTGAATAGTAATAAAATATCTAAGTTTTCTACACCAATTGTCTATAAACTAGGCTGGCTGGAGGCAGCCCACAGATTGATCCCCCCCTCTTTTGCGTATCTGTCAATCTCCTGCAGCTCTTCCGCTGAAAAATGGAGATTCTCCAAGGCTGCTAGATTGTGTTCGATTTGGGCAGGACTGCTGGCCCCAAGCAAGACGGAAGTGACCTGTTGATGTCTAAGGTTCCAAGCAATTGCCATTTGAGCGAGGCTTTGGCTACGCCCCTTCGCGATCTCGTTGAGCTGTTTGATTCTCTCCATATTTTCTCGGCTGAGGAGTTTTGTGCTTAAAGCGGTGTTGGCTTTCCCGGCTCGAGAATCAGCAGGAACACCGTTGAGATATTTGTCCGTGAGCATACCTTGAGCTAATGGGGAGAAAGTAATACAGCCGATACCCTCCTTTTCAAGTGTATCCAGAAGCTTTTCCTCTATCCAACGGTTGAGCATCGAATAGGAGGGCTGGTGGATCAACAGGGGGATTCCCATCTGATGCAGAATATCCGACGCCTCTTTTGTTTTTTCCGCCGAGTAGGAGGATATTCCTACATAAAGGGCTTTGCCCTGTTTGACAGCGGAGGCAAGGGCGCCCATGGTCTCTTCCAGAGGAGTCTCGGGATCGAAACGGTGGCTGTAGAAGATATCCACATACTCGAGGCCCATTCGTTTTAGGCTCTGATCCAAACTTGCCAGAAGGTATTTTCTCGATCCCCAATTGCCGTACGGGCCGGGCCACATATCGTAACCAGCTTTGGTGGAGATCACCAGCTCGTCTCGGTATGGGGTGAGGTCTTGTTGAAGGATTTTACCGAAATTTTCCTCTGCCGAGCCATAGGGGGGGCCATAATTGTTGGCCAAATCGAAATGAGTGATTCCCAGGTCAAAGGCACGATGTACCATCTCCCGAGCGTTTTCAAACACGTCGACACCGCCGAAATTGTGCCATAAGCCCAACGAGATTGCCGGCAGTTTGAGACCGCTGCGGCCTGTTCGGCGGTAGAGCATTGAATCGTAGCGTGAGTTGTGTGCTATATACATTTTAAACCTCCCTATTC
>DSBN01000399.1 GCA_011046055.1 Sediminispirochaeta sp.
GGCAACTATGGGGTAGTGTTCCTGCCGAGTCTCTACCCTGATTCCGATATCCACAATGTGGTCCACGTAGTGGACCCCCAGACTGTCCATAACCTTCTGTAGAAAGCGAAAGCCCTGCCGCCCTGGTGCGATGATGATCTTATTGTACCCTATCGGACGCATGTTGGTCCTGATCATCCTCTCTTCGGCGGAGATGGACAGCATCTCCTCTTTCAAGGAGAAGCTGACTCCCAAGTCCTGAAGTTCGGCGGTCAGTTTTTTTATCAGCTCCAGTCCGCCGTCGGTCCCCAGATGAGTCTGCTGCACATTGAGCAGCTCCACGCCCAGCCGTTCGGCCCGCTTTTGGTAGGTATGGAGGTTCTCCTTCGGGAGAATCTCCGGTGTGAGTGCCGTCTTCACCAATTCCAGATAGTGTTCGGCCTCTTCGGCCTCCCATACTTCCAAAGGAAACCCTATGGGATAGGTGAAGTTCATTTTGCAGTCGTTGCGCAGTCCCCCGGTCGAGAAGGTCTCCCGATCTATCATCAGGATCGAGAGCCCCGGACGTGACTTGATCAGGCTGAAGGCGGCACCCAGGCCGGCGGGCCCGGTGCCGACGATCACCACATCGTAGCTTTCCATCAGCCTTCCACTGACTTGAGATAGGCGTCGAGAATCTGATGGCAGTTGTTGGACTGTATTTTTATCACCTTCATCTCCCTCTCCGCGCTGTCCGGAGCGTCCGAGGCGTGGGCGGTGTTGACCATCACGTCCTGCCCGAACTCTCGTCGCACGGTTCCTCCCGGAGCCTTGGTCGGGTCCGTAGGTCCGAGCACTTCGCGGATCCGCTGTACCGCATTCTCCCCTTCGTAAACCAAAGCCATGCACTTCACGCTTCCCGGCTGGTTGAGCTCATCCACCGGTACGTCCTTGGACTTCCGGCCGGACATGAACTCAATGATCTGATCGAACTGGTCCTCAGCGTACTCCACGCCGAAGGATTCGGTGAGAAAACGGAGAGTCTGGTCGCTGATCTCCATGTTGAACTCCCGCTCCAAGACCTCCGAAGCCTTCTGCCCGAAGACTGGAGCCAGTTTGTCCCGCAGTACGTTTTTCACCGGCCCGTAGAACTCCAAGGCCTCCGCCACGGACATTCGGTGCACCTTCACGCTGATGACTCTCAAGCCGGTTCGGCTGAACATGTCGATGATGGTACCGGGTCGAGAGCTGGCGTAGCGCCAATTGTCCGGTTTGATGATGACCAGAGTTCGCTCGATCTTTTTCGGGTTTTTGTACACCATGTTTTCAATAACCGTCGGTTCGTCTTTGATGAAATCGGCAAAGAGCCGCATGGTTTTCAAGGCGGTCTCCTGGTTTCGCGGGGTCAGCACCGCCGGTTCAAAGTACCTGACCTTGTTTGGATCCTCCGGATCCATGATCAGATCGGCGTAGGTGTCGCGAATGGTCTCTCCGGTTATGGATTCGAGCCCTCGGTTCTCCGGGTAGATGGCCCCGGCGATATCCGAGAGCTTGCGGGTAGCGTTCTCGCCACGGAAGAGCATCAACAAAACTCGATGCCGCCGAGTGGAGGGGCTGAAATTTTCCAACACGTAGTTACTCAGCAGCTCTCCGGTGAGCTGTCGAGTGAAAGTCCCGCTGGTCCGGATGATCTCAGCGTACTTCTCGGCAAACTCCTTGGTCGGAGCAAACATCTGTGCCCCCACCAATTCCAGATCCAAGCGTGAGAGAAGCCTGGATATCACACCGCCGGTTCTGCTCTTGGCGATGGTATACGGGGTGACTAAAATGTAAGAAAGTTCCTCGTTCATGCGTTCCTCTCTTTGTATATTGCGTTGTTTTATTGATCTTCTGACTCCCACGGGCGGTTTCCACGGGCGACTTCCCAAGTGGCTTCAGATAATCCCCAGCTTCTTGCCCTCTTCTTCGGCGACCTCCAAAAACCAGTCCAACTCCTCGTCCCGATGGATAGCCATATACGAGGTTCGGATCAGCGATCGGTTCGGAGGGACCGCGGGGCTAATGACCGGATTGACGTAGATACCCCGTTCGTAAAGCACCTTCCAGAAGGCGAAGGTCTTATTGTTGTCGCCTATTATCAAGGGGACGATCGGAGTCTCCGTGTTTCCGACGTTGAAGCCGAGAGACTTGAACTCCCGTATCATTTTCGTCGCGATCTCCTGTAGTCTATGAACTCGCTCCTTCTCCGTTTTGATGATCTCCAGGCTGGTACGTACCGCAGCTATATTCGCCGGGGGCATAGAGGCACTGAAGATCAGAGGACGGGCGAAGTGCTTGATGTAGTCTATCACCGACGCATCTCCGGCGACAAAACCGCCGATGGAACCGAAAGATTTGGAAAAAGTACACATAATGAGATCCGCCAGATCGTCGTCACCGTGGTATTCGCAAGTGCCCCGGCCCGACTCACCCACCACCCCGATGGCGTGAGCCTCATCCAGGTAGAGTCCGGCGTTGTACTTGTCCGCCAGATCCCGCATCTCCGGGAGCTTAGCGACGTCCCCCTCCATTGAGAAAACACCGTCGGTGACTATGAGCTTCGGTTCATCCAGGGGTATCCGCTCTAGTACTTCTTCCAACTCCTGCATGTTGTTGTGCTTGTATCGATGTAGATTGATCTGTTTGTGGATACCGGTGGCGAGAAAAATGCCATCCATAATGGAGGCGTGGTTCAGCTTGTCGCTGATGATATGCTCACCCCGCCCCACCAGGGCAGAGATGGCTCCGAGGTTGGTCTGGTACCCAGTGGTGAAACAGACCGCCGATTCGCGCGCGACAAAATCGGCCAGTTCATCCTCCAGCTGTTCGTGGAGGTCTAGGGTGCCGTTCATAAATCGCGAACCGGAGCAGCTGGTGCCGTAGCGCTCCACGGCCTTCTCGGCGGCCTCCTTGAGTCGCGGATCGTTGGCCAAGCCGAGATAGTTGTTGGAACCGGCCATCAACAACTCTCGCCCCTCGATATAGACCTTTGTTCCCTGACTTCGTTCGATGGGTTTAAAAAATGGGTATATGCCGGTGGCCCGTGCCTCGGCAGCTTCCTTAAAATCAAAACACTTTTGGTATATCGACTTCGACTGTGCCACTTTATTCCGTGTATTCTGCGTCTTACTCACCCTGTATTCTCCTGTAATATGCTTTTTTTGCATCTCTATCCATGATTCTATACACCAGACCGGGGAAAAAGCGCTTGACCAGATAGATCAGCTTGCTCTGCAGCCCCGGTATTATTGCAAACTTCCTTTTTTGTGCCCCCCTCAGCAGCGCGCGGGCCACATCTTCCGCTTTCATCAGTCCAGCGTTCCCGGCGATCACCTTGGTTTCGTAGGGTTTGGTACGGCTCTCCTGCTCCAGTTGCGGGGTATCCGTATCCGGCGGATACAGAACCGAGACTCCGATGCCCCGTACCGACAACTCGTTGCGTAGCGCTTCGCTGAGCCCGACGACGCCGAACTTGGAGGCACTGTAGGCGCTGTAGCCAAACAGCCCGATAAAGCCCGCCACCGACGAAACATTCACTATCTGAGCTCCCCTCCTCATCCCGGGGGCCACTATCCTGACCATGTTCCATGTCCCCGAGAGGTTGACCTCCAAGGTGCGGGAAAAACGCCGACCGTCTATATGCTCGAAATAGTCGGGATCCGCCATTCCGGCACAGTTTATCAGCAAATCCGGTACTTTTCCAGCTAAAATCCAAGGTGAGAGCTTGTGCTGCACCTGATCGTACACGGACACATCCAACGAGAGGGTCTCTACCATATCCGGTGAAGCTCCGTGGGCGATCAAGTCGCGGCGGGCTCTTTCAAGCTTCTCGGAATTCCGGGCGATAAGCAAAACTCTGGTGCCGGCGCTCAGCAGGAGTCTCGCCGTGGCCAATCCGATACCGCTGGAACCTCCAGAAATAAAGGCCCGTTCGAACATGCCCGTACCACCTACCTTTTCTCAAAGATCCTCTGGATAGCAATTCGATACCCGTTGATCACCTTTAGAATTGCTGCTCAGTAGACTATTGCCTATGGCCGGAGCTGTCAATCCCCTGCTTTTTTTAGGAAAGAATATCCCGGGGAAATGAGAGAACGAACTCGAAACGGCCCTCGCGATTATTCAGGATAATCTCGCCGTCCATATCCTTCACCAAAATTTCGATCAGCATCGTCCCGGTCCCCCCCTTGATATCTTCAAAGCTCTTGACCTGAGAATCAAAACCCTTCCCACTGTCGCTGTATTTGAACACCACTCGCTGCTCCCGGATACTCAAAGAGACCCACATATCACCGTGTTCGGTACATCCAGAATGTTTGATTGTATTGCTGGCCAGTTCGGCTAGGATCAGACCAAGCTTCGTCCCATACTTGGTATTCACCCGCAGCTCCTCGTATTCCAGATGCGCATCGTAGTCGGGGAGGCTCCCGGAATAGGTATCATTCACCAGAAAATCGAGAAGAGACTTGAAATAGGGGCCGACTTCGACACTGGAGAAGCTGCGGCTCTGGTACAACGTGTCGTGGAGCATCTCAATAGCCTGGATATGCTGCACAATATCTCGACTCACCGTGGCGCTGTCTTTGGACGAGTCGGACAACTCGATGCGGGTCAGAGCTATGACGTTGGCCAAGTTGTTCTTCACCCGGTGGTTCATCTCCACCAGAAGCATCTCCAACTCTCGTTCGTACCTTTTGGTCTCGGTGATGTCAGTGGCGATGACCAGGCGGGCCCATGGTTCTCCGGGCCAGGATATGGCTTTGCAGAAGACCCGGTACCACTTGTCGCTGCGCTGGCGGTGAAACTCCCACTTCCGACCCTCTCCGGGAAGCTCGGTCCCGTCGAAGAGGCTCCTGCGGGCGCAGGCTTCTCGGGGAGTGCCCCTGCGATCGCAGAAGACCTGATGGCAGGGTCTGCCCAGCACATCCCCGACAATCTGCCGAGCCTTCTTATTGATAAAAAGTATTGAGTAATCGTCGATATCGGTGACGAAAACGATCGAATCTATCGAATCGGTGATGCTCTCGATCTGACGTTGGTAGACCCGTTCGGCGGTCACATCCCGAAAGCTGCTGATGACCCCTGCCAGCTGCCCGCTGGTGGGATCGAAAAAGGGCACCGTGTTGATAGATATCCACACAAAGTCGCCGGCTTCGCGGTCCAGTCCGACGATTCTCTTGTACACCGCCTCACCGGTCTTGATGCTGTGCATCACTGGGTGCTCCTCTGAGGGCAAGGGGCTGCCGTCCTCGTTGTAGGTTCGGGCGTCGCCTCTGAGCGGGTAGATCTCCTTCAAGGTCGCCTCATCCATCAAGAAGATCTCCTGGGCCCTGCGGTTGGCCATCTCTATGGAGCCGTCGGGCTGGTGAATCACCAATCCCTCGTGCATCGCCGAGACCAGGGTCCGAAAACGGTTACTCTCCTCTCGGCCCGGAACATCTCCCTTCGATTGTTCCGCGGTCGATCTCACCGAGTCGGTGACGTCGTTCAAGGTGAAGATCAGCCCCTCCACCCCGCCTTCTTCGTCGATCACCGGACTGGCCGTCCAGTCCCAGTAGGTGGTCCCGCGGGCCGGCTGGTCGGGGTGTCTGAATGGGCGGGCCTTCACCGAATAGGGGCGACCGCTGCGCACCACCTCCGAAAAAATCGCCTCGTTTTCCCGATTCGGGTAGAGCTCGAAGTGGTTCTTCCCCACCAGCTCCTCGGGCCGGCAACGGGAGTTGAGCGCGTATTTTTCATTGACCTTGATGAAGTTAAAATCCCGATCCAAGTAGGCTACCAGAGCCTCGGACTGCTCGAAAAAGCGCCGCAGCAGCTGGTTTTCTTTTCTGGCCATCCGTTCCTGTTGTTCGAGCCTCTTCCGAGCCCCGTGGAGTTCCAGCGCCATCCTCACCGTGGTACATAGGAACTCATCGTTGCCAGGCGCTTTTTGTACGCAGCCGTAGTACTCGACGGCTGCGGTCTTGCCGATAGTCTCGGCGTCGGTGTGGGAGGAGTAGAAGACCACCGGCAACCGGTGCCTCTCTTGGATCATACGGGCCGCCTCGACACCGTTCATCCGCCCAGTGCCC
>DSBN01000123.1 GCA_011046055.1 Sediminispirochaeta sp.
GGTCATCCAGAACGGCAAGGCGATGGTAATCCCGGACATTCGCAGGGAAAAAGATTTCCTGGACAAGACCGGGGTCTACCCCATTAACGGTGAAGAGCCGCTTGCTTTTATTTGCGTACCGATCATGACCACCCAGGACGTCTTGGGCGCCCTCAGCGCGGACAGAACCGGCGCCACCCCTCAGAGTCTCGACGAGGACCTCCGCCTACTGACCATCGTCGCCTCCATGACCGCCCAGGCGGTGAAGCTGCGCCGCAGCGTACAGGAGGAGCGGCAGCGGCTGATGGAGGAGAACCGCCGACTAAAAAACCAGCTGGAGGAGCGCTTCCACCCGAGGAACATCATCGGCAACAGCACCGCCATGAAGGAGGTTTTCAACCTCATCGGCCAGGTATCCCACAGCGAGGCCACCGTCTTGATCCGCGGGGAGAGCGGGACCGGCAAGGAGCTCATCGCCCAGGCGATCCACTACCAGAGCCCCCGCTCGGAGCAGGCTTTCGTCAAGGTCAACTGCTCGGCCCTGCCGGAGACGGTGATCGAGAGCGAGCTCTTTGGTCACGAGAAGGGCGCCTTCACCGGTGCGGTACAGAGCCGCAAGGGACGCTTCGAGCTGGCCGACGGGGGGACCATTTTCCTGGACGAGATCGGCGACCTCCCCTTGAGCATCCAGATCAAACTCCTACGGGTCCTGCAGGAACGGGAGTTCGAGCGGGTCGGCGGGACTCGTACCCAGCGGGTGAACGTGAGAATCATCACCGCCACCCACCGCAACCTGGAGGAGATGATCCGTACCGGCGAGTTTCGCGAGGACCTCTACTACCGGCTCAACGTCTTCCCCATTCACGTCCCGCCCCTGCGGGAGCGAAAGAGCGACATCACCCTCCTGGCCGACTACTTCACCGAGAAGTACAGCCGCAGGAACAACAAGGAGATACGCCGCATATCCACCCCGGCTATCGAGCTGCTCTCCATCTATCACTGGCCGGGCAACGTCCGGGAGCTGGAGAACTGTATCGAACGGGCGGTTCTGCTCAGTACCGACGGGGTCATTCACGGCCACCACCTGCCCCCCACCCTCCAATCCGCCGAAAGCACCAACACCCGCCTGCAGGGCAGTCTGCAGGAGGAGCTGGACCGCTTCGAGCGGGAGATCATCCTGGACGCCCTCAAATCCAGCAAGGGCAACGCCGCCTCCGCCGCTCGTGCCCTGGGCCTCACCGAAAGAGTCATGGGACTGAGAATCAAGAAATTTGGTATTGATCCCCGCAAATTCAAGTCATAAGATTTTAATAGGGTTCCAGAGAAGCTCTATAGGAGAAGAAATGAAAAACAAAGAAGCCGCCAATCCTCACTGCGAGGAAGGAATCGAATCGAGTCGTTTTGGGAAAAATCCCGCCTCCCTGTGCTGGGGTTTTGCCGAACACCTCAAATACACCCTCGGCGCCGACCGCTACAACGCCACCAACCGCGACCAGTTCATGGCCTTGGCCTACGCGCTGCGCGACCGGATCATGCACCAGTGGATCAAGACCAAGCAGATCCATTATCAGAAGGATGTCAAACGGCTCTACTACCTGTCCATGGAGTTCCTGATGGGCCGCGCCATGGGCAACAACGCCATCAATATGCAGTTGGAAGGTGAGCTCAAGGAGGCGGTGGAACAACTGGGCTACCACTACGAAGAGTTGATCGACCAGGAGGTCGACGCGGGACTCGGAAACGGAGGCCTCGGGCGCCTGGCCGCCTGCTTCATGGACTCTCTGGCCACCATGGACCTGCCCGCCTACGGCTACGGCCTGCGCTACGACTACGGTATATTTCGCCAGCAGATCGACAACGGCTACCAGGTGGAGCAGCCCGACGACTGGCTGCGCTGGGAGAACCCCTGGGAGATCGAACGCCCCGAGCACTCCGTGGAGGTCCACTTCGGTGGCCGAGTGGAATCGATTATGGAACGGGGAAAACGGGTCTTCCGTTGGCTGGACACCCAAACGGTGATCGGCATTCCCTACGACATGCCCATCGTCGGCTACGGGGGCAAAACGGTGAACACCCTGCGACTCTGGTCGGCCCGCGCGGCGGAGGAGTTCGACTTCGAGGACTTCAACAGCGGCGACTATGTCGAGGCGGTGAGCGCCAAGGTCATGGCCGAGAACCTCACCAAGGTCCTCTACCCCAATGACAAGCTCTATCTGGGCAAGGAGCTGCGCCTCAAGCAGCAGTACTTCTTCGTATCCTGCTCGCTCCAGGACATCATCCGACGTTTCAAGAGGTCTAACCACCGCTGGAACGACTTCCCCGACTTCGCGGCGATCCAGCTCAACGACACCCACCCCTCGCTGGCGGTACCAGAGCTGATGCGTCTGCTCATCGACCAGGAAGGCCTGACTTGGAACACCGCCTGGAACATAACTCTGCGCTGCACATCCTACACCAACCACACCTTGATGCCCGAAGCGCTGGAGAAATGGCCCGTTCCGATGCTGGACCACCTGCTGCCGCGGCACTTGCAGATAATTTACGAGATCAACCACCGCTTCATACAGAAAGCCATCACCGTTTTCCCCAAAAATATGGAGAAGATCCGCCAGGTCAGCCTGGTAGAAGAGTCGGTGCCCAAGCAGATCAGAATGGCCTACCTGTCCATCGTCGGCTCTCACTCCACCAACGGTGTGGCCCGACTGCACACCCAGCTCCTGCGGCAGCGTTTGGTCCCCGAGTTGGCCCGGATCTACCCCGAGAGATTCAACAGCAAGACCAACGGCATCACCCAGCGACGTTTTCTGCTCCACGCCAATCCGCCGCTGGCCGCGCTGATCACCGAAACCATCGGCGACGGATGGATCACCGACTTCTCCCAGATCGCGAAGCTTCGCCCCTTCGCCGAGGATCCGGAGTTTCGCCGCAAATTTTCCGAGGTCAAACAGCAGGCCAAAAAACGGCTGACGGATTTCGTCGCCAAGGAGTACGGTTTTCAGATCAATGCCGAGAGCTTCTTCGACGTACAGGTCAAGCGGATCCACGAGTACAAACGCCAACTGCTCAACGCTCTGCAGATCGTCATCCTTTACAACCGTATTCGCTCCGGCAATCCCAAGGACTTTGTTCCCCGCAGCTACCTCTTCGCCGGCAAAGCCGCACCGGGATACGCCATGGCCAAGCTGATCATCAAGTTTATCAACAACATCGCCAAGGTGATCAACTACGACGAGAGTCTCAAGGGCCGGCTGAAGGTCCATTTCCTGCCGAACTACAGCGTCTCGCTGGCCGAAAAAATCATCCCCGCCACCGACCTGTCGGAGCAGATATCCACCGCCGGTACCGAAGCATCGGGAACGGGCAATATGAAGTTCATGTGCAACGGTGCGTTGACCATGGGAACGCTGGACGGGGCGAACATAGAAATCGTGGAAGAGGCGGGGCGGGAAAACGCCTTCATCTTCGGACTCACCGCCGACGAGGTGGAGGAGCAAGCCCCCAGCTACGACCCGCGAAAGGTCTACCGGGAGAACCCGGAGATCAAGGAGGCCATCGACCTGATCTTCTCCGGCCACTTCAACTTCTCCGAGCCGGGAATATTCGACCCGCTCTACCAGGCCCTTTTCGAGGAGGGCGACCGATATATGCATCTGGCCGACCTGCCCTCCTACTGCGAGGCCCAGGAGAGCGCCCTCGGCCTCTACCGGGATCAGCGGGAAGAGTGGAATCGCCGGGCGATCATCAACATCGCCTCCTCGGGGAAGTTCTCCTCCGACCGGACCATCGACGAGTACGCCCGGGAGATATGGAAGCTCTCCCCCTGCCGGATCGACAAGGACGTCGACCCCTTCGACACTTTGGAGAACGCGAAAAAGCAGGAGAACCAGTAAAGCTCCGGTAAGCTGTTACCGAATCAGAAGCTCAGGCTCTGGAGCCAGGGAACCACCACCGGATCGAGGCTGGTAAAAACCAATACTATCAGCAAGGCGGGCAAAAAGTTGCCCGTCTTGATCTCTTTCAGCTTCAAGAGGTTCAAGCCGATCATCAGAATCAGCACACCACCGGTGCCGGAGATCTCCGAGAGGCCCAGCTCTCCGATCAGCGGCCCGATGACCCCGCCCAACAGGGTCAGTCCACCCTGATAGACGAGTATGGTGATGACCGAAAACATCACGCCGATCCCCATAGCCGCGGAGAACATGATCGCCATGAATCCGTCGAGGACCGACTTCATCAGAATCAAATC
The DNA here is from genome assembly GCA_011046055.1 of Sediminispirochaeta sp. Classification (GTDB taxonomy): domain Bacteria; phylum Spirochaetota; class Spirochaetia; order DSM-16054; family Sediminispirochaetaceae; genus DSBN01. Next base: position 4,226 of record DSBN01000123.1, read on the forward strand.
GTATTCGCCTTCGGCCCCGGCCTTGATCGAACCGACTATGGCCAGCGCCCCGACGCAGAAGAGCACCGACGCGTCGAGAAAGCCCTGGGCGAAAGTGCTGCTGCTGGAGCTGCTTTTGGCAAAGGTGCGCTGCAGCCAGCTGCCGAAGTTCATTATCCCCCCCTCGATGTTCAGGGTGGTGCCGATCATACCGCCCAGAATCACCGACAGGGCCAGATAGACGATCCTCTGAGACTCGAAAGACATCTGCATACCGATGGTCAGAGAGATCAATCCCGCTCCGATATAGACCACATCTTTGATTTTTGGACTCATGTTCTTGTGCAACAAAAGGCCAATGGCCGAGCCGATTAAGACGGCGATACAGTTTACTATTGTGGCAATCATGGTCACGATTCTATTAGAATCATGGAAGCCTGTGAATACTTATGCAGTTTTTTTGGAAAAATCCCCTTTATTCTCGCTGTATTTACCGATACACTGCAAAAACATGAAAGAATCTTTGAATATCGACTGCCTGATTCCCTGCGCCGGTTTATCGGAGAGAATGGGCTCCTGGAAGCCGATGATCGACTACCGGGGCCGTCCTCTGATCGTACAGGTGGTGGAAAAAGCTCTGAGCCCGTGCCAAAGGGTCATCCTGGTCACCGGTTATCGGGGCGAGGAACTCGAGGAGCTCTTCGCCCTTGAGAGCCGGGTAGACTGCGTCAGGAACCGGGAGTACGGAAGAGGCATGTTCAGTTCGATTCAGCGCGGGGTATCTTCCGTCCGGACTCCGGCCTTCTTCGTCAGCCTGGGGGATATGCCGGAAATACCGGCGGATATTTTTCAAACCCTGTCAAAACTGCTCGACGAACACCCGGAGGCGGATATCGCCCGCCCCCTCCACCACGGACGCCCGGGCCACCCGGTACTGCTGAGAAAAACGGTGGTCCCGACCATCCTCGACCTCCCGGCGGAGTCGAATATGCAGGAGGTCTTTCGCCGACACCAAAACAGCACCGGCCAGCGGGTCATAGAGATTGCGGTCAGCAGTCCGGGGACCATATACGACATCGACCGCCGGGAGGATCTGGCGGATTAGACGGAGGGTCTATGAATATCGAAGCCTTCAAGCTAGAACGTTTTTTTGCCAAATACGAGTTCCAAATCCGCTACCAGATGAGCACCTCCGACTGCGAATCCATGTCCATCCAAGACCTGCTCGAATTCGGCGGAGCGGAGGTGGAGCAGGATTTTCTCCACACCCCTCTGGGCTACACCGAGTCCCTGGGCCACCCTCGATTGCGAGAGCTGGTAGCCCGGGGAAGCGGCGTCGGCCTCAATATTGATCAAGTGCTGATCGCCGTCCCGGAGGAGGCGATCTTTCTCACCCTGCAAGCCCACCTGGATCCGGAAGATCACGTAATAGTCATGACCCCGGCCTATCAATCCCTCAGCGCGGTGCCGAAGTCGATCGGCTGCTCGATCACCCCTTGGCCGGTGGAGCTGAGAGACGGAGGGTGGCAGCTGGACTTGAACCTCCTTCAAGACAGCATCACCGACAGAACCAAGCTTCTCATTATTAATGTGCCCCACAACCCCACAGGACTCTGCCTCAGCGGGGAGCAGAAGAAGGCGATAGCCGATCTGCTGAGAAAGCGGGGGATACTGCTCTTCGCCGACGAGATGTACCACCGCCTGGAATACGACCCGCAAGCGGACGCCGAAACCTTCTGCCGCTACTACGAGAAGGCGATCTGCCTCTCCGGACTATCCAAAGCCTACGGGCTGCCGGGACTGCGCATAGGCTGGCTGACGA
>DSBN01000126.1 GCA_011046055.1 Sediminispirochaeta sp.
ATGTATACGTAGACGCTGATAGTGATCTTTGGTTCGATGTTGCTCCTTATGTAACTTACGATCTTACTGAAGATGGTAGTATGTTCGGAGTATGGAGCTTCATGCAGGGGACTACTGCTGATGTTCCCGGTAATTTGGTCCTTGATGTCAAAACTGGATTTTCCGAAGTTGCCGAAGGTTTCGTACCTGGTCTCGAAGCCGGCCTCTATGCCTACCTCTTTGACGTACTTGATTCTGCAGATGCCGACAATGATATGGCCCTTGGTATTGCCTTCAACGCTTCCTATGATATCGATGGTATCAAACCCTTCGTAGACGTAATGTGGGCGCAGAATAGGGGTCAGTTGCTTGACTCTGCCATGCTGCAGGACGACGATACCGCTTTTGATGCGGATGAAGACGTGATGACCCTGTCCTTAGGTGTCGAAATGGCTCTGATCGAGAACACTGTATTTACCCTTAAATACGAATCCGACAACTTGGCCGACGACACCCTTGACCACAGCTCTACTGGTGAAGCTGGAATCGACAAGGGCCGCATTACCTTCTCAACCAAGATCAGCTACTAAGTTAGGTCTTTACAGAGATTTTCCAACCCCGCCGAGAGGCGGGGTTTTTTGTTTGCCCAGCGAATCGAGCAAACCCTTCTTGCTTAAAGAAGCAGGCATCGCCCCGACCAGGGGGAAGATAGTCCAAATTGCAAGGGCGTCATTGGCAACGGTGGGGTCTGAAGGAAGCATTAGGAAGTGAACGGTACATAGCGAAAGCGAACCTGATACGGCAGTACAGGCAGGTAAGCGTGCAAAATAGCGCGAAGTCCTCTATATGATCGGATGCATGATGTGAGTGAGGATGAGGAGGAGCAAAGCTGGAAGACTGTATGAAGCCGCGACGAAAATCACGTCGTATTTCCTTCCCGAAGTCTATGAACTAGGTGAATACGGAATCCGATTACGATGCTATGTACGGTTCTACGAGAGGGTATAAAGAGGGGGGGGGTATCCCTCTACTATCCTTATCGATGTAGCTATCTCTGAACTGAGCCCTATTGGGTGTAGAGGATCGACAGCCCGTAACCCCGCTTCATCAAGCCCCACGGCCTCCAGCCGGAAGCCACGTCACTCTCTATCTTCTCTTTCAGCTCCTCGTCGTCGATGGTGTAGAAGTTGACGAAGAAGGAGCCAGGCTCGTGGTCCTCGAAGGCCAGCAACAGAAACCACAGCCGATCCTCCAGCCCGGAGATACCCCAGGGGTGAAAGCCCTGTTCGCGGAAATCCGTCAGGGTCTCGGACATCTCCTCCTCATTCAGTGACGTCGAAGTCAGGCGCCAGCCCTCGATCTCGTAGGGTGAACGGATGAAAATCCCGTAAAAGGAGTCGCCGATGTAGGAAATATCCATCGGCAGCCAGCCCTCCTTAATGAACTCGGTGAACTCCGCCTCGAAGCTCGATGCGTCGTCGAATTGATACAGCACATAGCGCTCGGCCTCTAGCTCGCCGGCCGGCGCGTAGAGCACCGCGATCTCTCGTCCAGGACTCACCTCGAGCCCCACCGGAATGTAGCCGTGTGTGAGCACCTCTTCGATCTGCTCCGAGACCGTCTCGGTGTCGTAGGGGTAGGATGCCAGCAAGACCTCCTGCTCCTGCTGAGCGCTCAACAGAAGGGGCATCAGTATGAGAAAGATGATAAAAGTAGTTGTCTTAAAGTATTTCATGCCTCCATTGTGTCAAAGACCGGCCTTAATTTCAACGACCGAAGACCCGATGAAAAAAAACAAAGGCTGTGTTATGCTGGTGGCGAGCAGCACGAGGAGGAACGACATGAAAAAACAGCTACTCTTTCCACTATTGATTCTCGCGGGACTCGGACTCCTGTATTCCTGCGCCACCTACACCCATCCCGACAAGTACGGCTTCACCGAACGCAGCGACATACAAGCCCACCAGGATGAAGTTCTGGACATCGACCTCTCCGCCGACGGCCGCTTCATGGCCTCTGCCGCTCTGGACGGTACAGTCAAGCTCTGGGACGCCCGCAGCTATGAGGAGCTGCGCGGCTTCGAAGGTCACCCCGCGCCGGTGAACTCCCTGTCTCTGAACGCCGACGGAAGCCTCCTGGTCACTGGCTGCCGCGACGGAGCACTGCGGATATATCGGACCGAGGACGCCGAGCTCCTACACACCATGCGCGGTCATGCGGAGGATGTGTTCACCGTCGCCTTCTCACCCGACGGTGAGTACGTGCTCTCCGGCGGACGTGATGGAACCCTGCGCTACTGGCGCGCCGCTGACGGGGAGCTGCTCAAGGTCCTGCGGGGTCACAGCCGCACCGTCAACGCGGTCGTCTTCAGCTCCGACGGATCCAAGGCGTACTCCGCCTCCCTCGACGGAAGTTTCCGCTCCTGGTACCTGGGCGATGAGCTCGCTCCGGGTTTTGTGGAAAAAATAAACAGCTTTGGACTGCTCAACCTCGACCTCCACCCCTCGGGAGACCGGATCGCCTTGATCGGGATCGACAGCGTCTACGACTCCACCGAGAAGAGCTGGCAGCGGGTCTTTCCGGTCTATCTGGCCGATATAGGCGAGATAGGGACCGAAAATATTGAGACTCGCGACGGGCACAGCCGCTACGCCTGGGCCTTGGCCTGGTCACCCGACGGCAGTACCGTGGTCTCCGGAGGGAACGATCGACAGCTCTTTTTCCGAGACGGCCGGAGCCCCCTCAAGGCTCAGAAGGTCTACCCTCGGATCGGGTCAATCTGGGACGTAGAGTATTCCCCCGACGGTGACCGCGTCTTCGTTGCCGGTGCCGACGGTCGGATCGCGGTCTTCGGCACCAAACCCTAGACCGTCTGGCTGTGGCGGTATGTAGAAGATCAGCCGGTCTCAATCAGGTACAAGTGTGGCTTGAGTTTTTTTTCTCAACGAGCTCGGCCAGCCGGCGGTCGAAACTGACCAGGCGGCCTCCGTTTTTGACCGCGAGAGCGAGAAGATAGGCGTCGGTGGTCTGCCGGTAGCCGGAGACGGGCAGGTCCCTCACCAAAGAGTAGAAGTCTTCATCGGCGGCCCAGAAACGGTGCTTCGGATGATCGAGATATACCTTCAGTGCCGACATGGCCAGCTGGAACGAAACGGCCTCACCGACCACATGGGGATTCATAGACAGCCGTACGAAACCGCTTTCGGTGATCGGGCAGGTGGCAAAAAAGTTTTCCCTCCAAGAGCTAAACCAGGACAGGGCCGGTGAATGGTGGATGTGGTTCCTCCAGGACAGGGCGATCAGCACATTTACATCCGGAAGGTTGACCATCACAGCTCATCCTCGCATCGTAGCATCATGATGCGTGTATGTCAAAGCAAGTTCTCAATACTCCGCTTGAACTTAAAAAAGAGATGTTTATATTACTGGTATATTGCGGTATACTAGGAATAGAACATTTTTTTTATAGCAAATTGAAGCAGCACGGCCTTTTCCCTCCTTGTAAAGTACAGAGACTACAAGGAGGTATATATGGGAGAGAGAACGATGACCATTGGTGAGATGGACCGCAAGGGTTTGAAAGAGGTTCTGCGAGAGCTCCTGCCCGAGGTGCTCGGAGAGTATCGGGATCGTCGGGAGATCGATCTGGTCGAACGGGTGGTACGGGTCGAGGAGGGTCTGCGCAATCTGCACGAGCTGATGCAGCAGCAGCTGAAGTTCATGGAGCAGCGGTTCGAGCAGGTGAACCGGCGCTTTGAGCAGGTGGACAAGAGGTTCGAGCAGGTGGACAAAAGGTTCGAGCAAGTGGACAAAAGGTTCGAGCAAGTGGACAAAAGGTTCGAGGATATGCAGCGCAATATGGACAGGCGCTTCTCGATGTTGCAGTGGTTCATGGGGCTGGGGTTCTCCGGGATTGCCGTGCTGATGGGGCTGCTGAAGTATCTTTGATCCGCTTTGATTTTTTTCAAAAAAAATTATTAAAACTTGAAGCAGAAGGACGCTTTTGCTCCTTTCTATAGGTAGAGCGGATTCCGGAACCGTGAAAAAAGCATAGGAAGGAGAGAAGCAATGAACAATCTCAATTCGATCATCATCGAGGGGAACCTCACCCGAGACCCCGAGTACAAGGAGACCCCAAAGGGGACCCCGGTATGTCAGCTGTCGGTGGCGTCCAATCGATTTTACAAGGTCGACGACGAGCAGAGAAAGGAAGTCTCTTTTTTTATCGTCGAGACCTGGGCAAAGCTGGCCGAGACATGCCGGGAGTATCTGCGAAAAGGCCGCGGGGTGCGGGTCGTGGGACGTTTGAAGCAGGACCGCTGGACCACCCAGGAGGGCCAGAACCGGGAGCGGGTCAAGATCGTGGCCGAGCACGTGGAGTTCAAACCGCAGTTCAAAAAGAGCGACAACTTCTCGGAGCAGCAGGCCGAAGAACAGCGGGATGATCAGGAGGACTTGCTCGAAGCGGTGTGAGAGTTATGCGGGGCGGGCGGCGGCCGTACCGGCCCGTCCCGGCTTTGTTTTTTGATCGAGAGTCTCTCATGCTGCTTCGCCGTACTCGAGGCAGTGAAAATAGCCGGCTACGACTCTTTTCATATTAGACATTCTCCCCCTAATTGAATACAATTCATAGCACAGGCTTCGAAGGTTGGGAGATTTGAAGAAAAAGAAAAAGTTGACTGGCAAAGAGATCGATCAGGTCCTCGAGAAGATACGGGACCTCTACGATTACTATATGGTCAGGTTCATCAAGAGCCGCCGGACCAGAGAAGCCTTCGAAGAGCGGTACCGTGAGGCGCTCCGCACACGGATCGATCTGGAGCGTTTCTTGTCTCTGGAGATAAAGACCATCGAGCAGATGATCGCTCGGGAAGAGGACCGTTACCAAGCGGAGCTCAAACGGATGACCGTCTCCGCTCGGGGAGATGATGATGCGCAAGCCGGCGAGAGGGACGACGGCAAAGACTTCGCCGACCGGGTCATCGAACGGCTCAAGGAACAGGTAGAGAAGTATCCCGTCGCCGGACTGGAATGTAGTGAGGTCTGGGAGGTGGATCATCTCTTCGGCGCCCTGCAGAAGATCGAAGCCGAGTACTGGCCGAAGATCGACCGGATTTACCGAAAAATCTACGCCTCCCGTTTCGACGGTCCCCGGATCGTCCTGGAGAACAAGCTCTTGACGCTGGCCGAGGCTCGAATGGGCGGCGTCCCGTCGGTACTGCACACCCTGCAGCTTTTGGTGGGACGTTTTCCCCGCAACTACCGGGAGATCGAGTGGGAGGTCAAGCAGAGTATCCTGCGGGCCTCTTTTTTTCTTCACAACTTCAAAGAGGAGCTTGAAAAATTCCGCGATGATTCGTATCTTGCCGAAAAGGACCGGGCCGTAGTCAACGAGACCCTCGAATACGTGGACGGCATCATCGAGGACTTCCGCCTGAAAGACCTGAAACAAAAAAATTAACCGCCAAGGAGTGTTTTATGTCCGAACTAAGTCTCACCGCTGAGAACTTTGAGCAAGAGGTGCTCAAATCAGAGATCCCCGTGATCGTCGACTTCTGGGCCGAATGGTGCGCCCCCTGCAAGATGCTGCATCCGGTCCTGGACGAGATCTCCCAGGAGTACGCCGGCAAGGTCAAGGTAGCTAAGCTCGACGTGGATGAAAACGGGGAGATCGCCGCGCAGTACAACGTGGTCAGCATCCCCACCCTGCTGCTGTTCAAAGACGGAACGGTGGCCAACCAGTTCGTCGGCGCGGCCCCGAAGCAGACCATCGAGGGCTTTTTCAAAGACTATATTTGAGCTGCGGCGTACTCGCTCGGTCACGGCCGGGCGGCTACGACCTCAGGGCTCGTAGAGCTTGAGGGAGTTCACGTAGCCGAAGCTGCTTTCGCTGGTGTCGACGATGTACCAGTCCTCGGCGCTGTCGGTGTCCGGCTGCTGCGAGCTTCCCGCCTCGGGGTGGCGGCACATCGAACGGGTGGCGGTGGAGTCGTCGGGGTTCACCGCATCCTCCGGTGCGATGAGCTCACCGGAGGATGCGGTGA
>DSBN01000125.1 GCA_011046055.1 Sediminispirochaeta sp.
TACGTGCTGGGATTCAACTTGATCTTTTGGTCGGCGGCGCTCCACCTGGTCTCGGTGAACTCGAAGGGATTCAAGTTCAAGCTGAACGCCCCGCTAATCGGCATCATGGCGGGAATGCTGATCGCCATCTTCGATCTGTTCGATGATATTCCCGGTTTCGTTCTACCAATCCTGGAGTTCTCCGCCGATTACACTCTGGATATGATGATGGTCCTGCTGGGGGCGGTGCTCGGCACCATTCCCAAGGAGGACTTCAAATATCGCCCCGAGTTCGGGTATCTGATGCTCATCCGCTTCGTCTTCTACCCGCTGGTGATCCTCGCCTTGGCGGCGCTGCTGCCGCTGGATTTTCTCTCCGCCGAGCTGCAGTGGGGCATACGTCTGGCCCTGGTGGTACAGGCGGCGGTCCCCCCGGCGACCAACATCATGCTGGCGGCCAAACTCTACGGCAGCGAGAAGCAGGTGCACTACATCGGCACCGGGATACTGATCACCTACCTGGCCAGTCTGGCGAGCCTGCCTTTGTTTCTCTCCGCGGCGACGCTGCTGTTTCGCTAAGCGGGAGAAATTTTTTATAAAAAGATCCGCAGGGTCTTGAAATAAATTGATGAAAAACTTACTGTTTTCGTATGGATGGAACGCTTGGTTTTCCACACGTCTTTTTTTTCGCACTCCCCATGAGCACGCGGGCTAAACTACGCCCCCGGACTCACGGTGCCCCATCTTTTTCCAGCCCCATGATGATGTACATCTAAAAAGCGTCGTTGGATAACAAGACGACGCATACTCATTTTTGAAATCCGTGGACGAGGAAGGTCCCCGGTGTGGAGGTTTTGTATGCCAATAAAAATTCCAAACGATCTGCCCGCCCGCCAGGGCTTGGAGCAGGAAGGGATCTTCGTGATGGACGAGGATCGGGCCATTCACCAGGATATTCGGGCTTTGAAAATTGCGGTGCTCAACTTGATGCCCACCAAGATGCAGACGGAGATGCAGCTGCTGCGGCTGATCGGCAACACCCCGCTGCAGGTAGACGTGACCCTCCTGCACCCGGAGACCTACACGCCGAAAAACACCTCGCAGGAGTACCTTGACCGCTTCTACCGCGGTTATTCGGAGGTGAAGGATGAAAAATTCGACGGCCTGATCATCACCGGAGCACCGGTGGAGCAGGTGGAGTTCACCCAGGTAGACTACTGGGAGGAGCTCACCGAGATCATGGAGTTCTCAAAGCACCACGTCTTCTCCACCCTGCACATCTGCTGGGGGGCGCAGGCCGGGCTCTTTTACCACTACGGGATCCCCAAGTACCCCCTGCCGGAGAAGCTCTTCGGCGTCTTCCCCCACCGGGTCTACCACAGCGGTCTGTCCTTGTTTCGCGGCTTCGACGACCTGTTCTACGTCCCCCATTCACGACATACGACGATCAAACGGGAGGACGTGGAACGGATCGAGGAGTTGAACATTCTCTCCGAATCCGATGAGGCCGGGGTCTGCGTGGTCGCCGACAGCGAGGGGCGGCAGGTCTTTGTCACCGGCCATCTGGAGTACGATCGGGACACCCTCAAGGCGGAGTATCTGCGGGACAAGGGGCGCGGCTTGGAGATAAAAAAGCCGCAAAACTACTTTCCCAGCGACGACCCTGACTCCCTGCCCATTGTGACCTGGCGCGCCCACGCGCACCTGCTGTTTCACAATTGGATCAACTACTGCGTCTACCAGCAGACGCCCTACGACCTTTTTACCCTGCAATAGAGGAGGATTATATGGAAAAAAGCAAGAAAAGATTCGAAACCTTAGCTCTGCACGAGGGGCATCGAGTGGATAGCGACACCGGTTCTCGGGCGGTACCTCTGTATCGTACCACCGCTTATCTCTTCCAGGACAGCGAGCACGCCAAGCGGCTCTTCTCCCTGGAGGAGGGGGGCAATATCTACACCCGGATCGGAAACCCGACTCAGGAGGTGCTCGAGAAGCGTCTGGCGGCCCTGGAGGGTGCTCCCGCCGCCTTGGCCCTGGCCTCGGGGACCGCAGCGATCTTTTATTCGATCATCAACATCGCCGGCCAAGGGGACCGGATCATCGCCCCGAGGAACCTCTACGGCGGAACCTACACCATGTTCGACCATATTCTGCCCCAATTCGGCATTCAGACGGACTTTGTCGATCCAGGAACGCCGGATCAAGTCGTCGATCAGATCGCCGAACGGATCGACGAGCGGACCAAGGCGCTCTTCTGCGAGACCATCGGCAACCCCGGTCTGGAGGTCTGCGACCTGGAGAGCCTCGCGGAGATCGCCCACCGCAACGGCTTGCCACTGATTGTGGACTCGACCTTCACCACCCCCTACCTGCTGCGTCCCCTGGAGTACGGGGCGGACATCGTGGTCCACTCCCTGACCAAATGGATCGGCGGCCACGGGACGGCTATCGGGGGGGCGGTGGTCGACGGCGGCTGCTTCGATTGGCGGGCTTCCGGTCGGTTTCCCTCTCTCGGCGAACCCGACGAGAGCTACCACGGTCTGGTCTGGGCGGATATCGAGCCGGGCGAGGGGATGAGCCCCTTTATCACCAAGATGCGTACCGGAGCGCTGCGAAACCTCGGGGCGGCGATCGCCCCGGACAACGCCTGGATTTTTCTGCAGGGGCTGGAGACCCTGGCTCTGCGGATGGAGCGACACTGCGAGAACGCCCTATCGGTGGCCCGATTTTTACGGCAACATCCTCAGGTAGACTGGGTCCGCTACCCAGGTCTGGAGGACGATCCCTCGCATCAAGCAGCTCGCAAGTACCTTTCGAATGGCTACGGCGGAATGGTTGTCTTTGGGGTCAAGGGCGGAAGGGCCGCCGGGACTCGTTTCATAGAGGGACTGCGGCTGTTCTCCCACCTGGCCAACGTGGGAGATGCCAAGAGTCTGGTGATCCACCCCGCCGGGACCACCCATTCGCAGATGAGCGACGAACAGCAGCGGGCCGCCGGCCTCGCCCCGGAGCTGATCCGTCTGTCCATCGGTATCGAACACATCGACGACATCAAGGCGGATCTGGACGGAGCCCTGAAAAAAATATCTCAATGACGATTGATCTATTGACCAAATGGGTCTATTATGGCTGTATAAATATGTGCTCTGCATGAATAATTATCGAGGAGGTAGGTATGAAAAAGTACATCGTATTGATGCTGCTGCTGACATTGACCGCCGGAATGCTTTTTGCCGGTGGGGCTCAGGAGGATGGTTCGAAATTGGTTGTGGGAACTTCCGCCGGTTTTCGTCCTTTCGAGTATCGGGATAAAGGCGAGGTGGTCGGATTCGACATCGACCTGATGAAAGCTATTGGCGAAGAGATGGGAAGAGAGGTGGAGGTCCAGGACATGGACTTCGACGCTCTGATCGAAGCGGTCAGGACCGGCACCATCGACGTGATCGCCGCGGGGATGACCATTACCGACGAGCGAAAGGAGCGGGTCGACTTCACCGAGGCGTACTTCGTCGCCGACCAGGCGGTTCTGGTACGTGAAGGCTCGGATATCAGCCTCGACGAGGCCGCCGATCTGAACAACTCATCCTACCGCATCGGGGTGCAGAACGACACCACCGGAGCCTTTTGGGTCGACGAAAACGCCGCCGACGCGGAGATCAAGAAGTACGGTAAGTACATCGAGTGCATCCAGGACCTGGAGAACCGCAACATCGACGTGATCGTTCTGGACAAGCCGGTGGCAGAAGCCTTCGCCCAGAACCGTCCGGCGGAGATGATCATGGTGATCCCCACCGACGAATCCTACGGTTTAGCGGTGAAGAAGGGCTCTGCTCTCTTGGATGAGCTGAATGCGGCCCTGAAAAAGGTCATGGAGTCGGAGACCTGGGACGAACTCATGTCGACCTATTTCAGCACCTAATCCTGGAGAAATAAGAAGCTAATCTATGGACAATATCGGCGAGTTCGTATACTACGCGGCCATTGCCATAGGGAAGGGGGCTCTGGTCACCGTGAGCGTCACGGTGGCCAGCCTCATCCTCGGTTTTGTGCTGGCCGTACCTTTGGCTATCGGCCGGACCTACGGCAACCGTCCCGTGCAGTTCCTGATACAGCTGTACGAGGGTTTTTTTAGGGGCACCCCCCACGTGGTGACGCTGTTTATCTTCTACTTCGGCCTGCGTCAAGTGGGTAACCTCTTCGGCGCGCCGGAGTTCCAGATCGCCCTGCCGCCGTTTCCCGCCGCCATCCTGGCGCTCGGCATCACCAGCAGCGCCTACCAGTCGCTGATATTTCGCAGTACCATACAATCGATCAGCCGTGATCAGTACAACGCCGCCCGTTCCCTGGGTATGGGAAAGTGGCAGGCCATCTTCGGAATCGTCTTCGTTCAAGCCCTGCGTCTGTCCATTCCTGGACTGACCAACGAGGCTACCATTGTACTGAAGGACTCACCGATCACCTATCTGGTGGCGATTCCCGAGATGTTGACCCAGGCTCGGGGGATCATCGACTCGGCCATGGGCCGGGTCTTCTTCGAGGTGTTGATACCGGTTTCGATCATCTATTACCTCTTGTTTTACTTTTCCAACCGGCTTTTCCTGGCCTTGGACAAAAAATTGAGAATCCCCGGTTTTGAAACCGATCAAAGGTGAAGGCATGAGCAAAGAAAAAATACTCACAATACAGGATCTGACCAAGAGCTTCGGCGACAACCTCGTCCTCGACGGGATCTCCTTCACCGTGGAGAAGGGGGAGGTGGTGGTGATCATCGGCCCGAGCGGCACCGGCAAGAGCACCCTGCTGCGCTGCGTGAACCAGCTCACCCCGCCGAACTCCGGACGAGTCTGGCTCGGCGAGCAGGAGATCACCGGGAGCCACGGCAACATCAACCGTCTGCGTCAAGACATCGGCTTCGTCTTCCAGCACTTCGCCCTGTTCAACCACTTGAGCGCCCTGGGCAACGTCGAAGTGGGTCTGTACAAGGTAAAAAAAATGAGCCGTGAGGAGGCGCGCCGGAAGGCCCTTGAGGAGCTGCGGCGGGTCGGTCTTGAGGATCACAAGGACAAGTTTCCCGCAGAGCTCTCGGGAGGACAACAGCAGCGGGTCGGTATCGCCCGCGCCCTGGCGATGGACCCGAAGATCATGCTCTTCGACGAGCCTACCTCCGCCTTGGACCCAGAGCTCACCGGCGAAGTTCTGGCGGTCATGCAGGATCTGGCCAAGGCTGGGATGACCATGGTGGTGGTGAGCCACGAGATAGGCTTCGCCCGGACCGTGGGAAACAGAATAATTTTCATGGAACACGGTCATATTGTGGAGCAGGGGAGTCCTGAGGACCTGCTTTTTCGCCCCCAGAAGGACCGTACCGGGGAGTTTCTCAAAAAGATCGGCGAACTCTACGGTGGATGAGGTAGGATTGGAATGATCGAGTATTTTATCGTCATAGCCCCGGCCTTGGCCGAAGGACTGGTGAACACCCTCCTTTTTACCTTTGTAGGAATGGTGGTGGGCTTCTTTTTCGCGGTCCCCCTCTGCCTGGTCGACCTCTATACCCACGGGATCTGGAAGAAAATCGTCCACGTCTACGTGGAGATTATTCGGGGAACTCCCCTGTTGGTGCAGCTCTACATCCTGTACTACGGGCTGCCGAAGATCCTGCTGCCGATGGGACTGAGCATCAGCTCTTTCACCGCCGCGTATATCGGCTTCATCCTCAACAGCGCCGCCTACCAGATAGAGTACATGAAGGGCGGCTTCAAGGCGATCTCCAACGAACAGATCGAAGCGGCCCACTCCCTGGGAATGAGCAAGGTGCAGACCATCATCACCATCCTGCTGCCCCAGGGGCTGCGATTCTCCATTCCGGCGCTCTCCAACGAGCTGATCTACCTGCTGAAGTACACCTCCCTCGGTTTTGTCATCCAGGCTCCGGAACTGATGACCAAGGCCAAGGAGCTGGCCTCCACCCACGCCAAGTACATGGAGACCTACCTCATCGTCGCCTTCATCTATGTGGGCTTCA
>DSBN01000192.1 GCA_011046055.1 Sediminispirochaeta sp.
CTACTATAGAGGGGCTGAGGTAGAGAATCTCCGACGGTGCTCCATACAGATCCATTTTATGAATATAGGGGCTCCCAGCGATATAGAGGGTCATGCTGTCCTCGGGAACTTCTTTTTGGAAAAGGACTTCGTCGACCAGTAATATCCCCTTATCCTGCAGATAGTTCAACACCAAGCCGTGTTTTTGCAGGGGGTCGAAGTCGGTAGAAAAGAGCTTGCCTTCGGGGCTAAAGGCCTGCAGGGAGTTCCAGCGCAGTTCGCCGGCCTGCCCCCGTACAAACTTTTCATCCGTGAGCTCCAGCTCCTGCTGTATATTTTTGCTGGGTATCGCGTACATCTGCTCTTTGTAGCGTACGATGGTCAGCGGGAGGATTGAAAAACCGCTGGGCAGAGTGATGGTGAAAGTACTCCCCCGCCGCGGTTTCGTCTCCAGCTCCAGTTTCCCTCCTTCAAACTGCTTGATTCTCTGCTGAACTAGATCCAGGCCGTAGCCCCGCCCCGAGTGGGAATCCGGATTCTCGCTGCTCGTCACACCTGGCTGGACTAATAAAGCTAACAGGGCATCATTGTCGTCGAGATACTCGCTGGACTCAATGCTTATTCCGCGACGGTCGGCGATTTTTTGGATCTTCTGAACATCGATCCCGGCTCCGTCATCGCTGATCCTCAACTGAATCTTGTCTTTGTCCATGTCAGCGCTGATGCGCACCCGCCCTTTACTGGACTTCTTAAGCTTGGCTCTCTCCACGGGCGTCTCTATTCCGTGCACCACCGCGTTTCTCAAAATATGCAGCACAATGTCGGAGATCAGCTCTCCAGCTCGGCGATCGACGGTCAGATCACAGTTTTCCAGCAAGAGTTCCGCTTCCTTGCCGAGCTTCCTGGCCTGATCTCTAACCAGCCGTCCGTGAGGAGATAGAACATCCGAGAGCTTTACCAGGCTAATGGTTCGGGCAAAGTTTTCCAGCCCGGAAACTATGTTTGACAGCAGGTTCAACTGCCGTTGCACCTCACCCGATTGGCCCGACAGATCGCGCCGTAAGCGATAAGAGCGGATTTTTAGCTCGTCCACATAGCTGTTGAGATCCTCCAGAGCGGAACCGGCGATTCTCACTGAATAGTCGCTTTGATACTCCGTCGGTTCGAAACTCTGCCTCTCCAGCACCGCGTGGTAATCCAGAGGTGATATCTGTATGCTTCGCACCTGGTCCACATTGAGGGCCCGGTGGATATCTGCTTCCTCAATACTCCCGGTGCAAAAGAAAATGGGGCTCAAAAATTGCCGGTCCCCCTGATTTTCTTTCCGCCCCCCGCCGAAAGGCGGAAAGGTGTGTACGACGTTCAGCAGCTGCTCTAGATTGCTCAGCAGCAAGTAGGCCTTCGCGTAGGGCATGGCCACTGCGGGGTCGAGGTCGACGGATATTTTGAAAAATCTCTCCCCCCGTCGAGCGGCCTCCTGCAGCAGCAGCCTCTCGAAACTGCTTATATCCGGTAAAATCATCGCCGGCGCGCTGAATGTGGACTTACTCTCTCCGCTGCCTCGGTTCCCATCTGGATCGTCATCATCGGCTTCCGGTGGGTGAGTTTTTTTTCTGACCTTGAGCTGATCGAGCATTTCGTGTATCCGGTCGATACAGGCGAAGAACCCGTCAAACTGCTTGAAAATCGGGGCTCCATGGTTGGCTTCAGTGGCTTCCAAAGCGTTTTCTATCCGGTGGGCCTCCGCGGCGATCTCCTGCTGATCGAGGTAATCGGCTTCTGATTTCAGAGAGTGAGCCGCCCGGTAGATACGGCGGATGAGCTCCTTGTCCTGCGGTTTGCTCTCCAACTCCAGCAAATACCTCCCCATCCGTTCGAGATAAAGATCAGCATCCAGAATAAAAGAGGCAATAAGGTCTTTTTCCAGTGTCTTATTGTTTTTCATACTACTTTTTCCTTACTCACCTGGGCAAAGAGCGAGAAAGCCTTCATTCTCACTTCTCGTTTCTTCGATTGCATTGCGTCGGTCAGCAGAGCCAAACTCCCTCGGGGAAAGTCCAGGGACTTCGAAGCCTGAAGGATCTGCAGTTGGATATCAAGAGACGTAGAGGGAAATATCTTCCGTAGATCCTCCAAGGCCGAGATCACCTTCAGACGGACAATAGCCTCCAAGACCGTCTTGACCACCGTTTCGGAGCTATCCGTCAGCGCCCGGCGCAAATAGAGATAGCCCCCCTTCTTTCCGGTCAAGCCGATCCTACGGGCGGCAAAAGCTCTCATCTCTGGAGTCTTGCCCTGCCAGAGTACTTTACCGAGGTCCGCAAGACTCTCCTCTTTGAAGGGTCGGTGTCGATACTCGCGGTGAGGCCTTGAACCCAGATAGTTTTTTTTCTCTTCCCGGGCGACCAAAGTTTTGTAAGCAACCATAACTCGGTTGAATTGTGCCCCCGAGGAAGGATCTTTGGTCAGATCGGGATGGTATTTTTTGGCCAGGCTGCGGTAGGCGCTTTTTATCTGTTTGAGATCGGCACCGAAGGGGAGCCCCAGAGCTCGATAGTGTTTATGCTCCTCCAAACTCTTCCTCCTCCAGAGACTCAAGCTCCCGCAGCTCCTCTGATAGAGTCTCCAACGCGATTATATGCTGCTGAACGGCAATCAAATCGTTTCGCTTCCCTATTTTCCGAGCAGCGGCAATGATCGCTTCAGCCTCTTGAATAAAAACCGAGTCGAGCCGATCCTTGTTCTCCTCCAGGGAGTCGGCACCACGGTGTATCAGAACTTCCAGATCCGCCTTCAAATCATCCAGTCCCTTCCGTTGTACCTCTTCACCTTCTTGTGCTCTGGTATGGTGAATGTCCAAATTCTTTATTGTACCGCTGTCCAAGTCCCGGGCTTCAACGTGCAGAATGCCGTCGCCATCTATTTTGAACTCCAGTTCGATTTTTGGCTCTCCTCTGGGTCTTGGCTTGATGCCACTCAAAGTAAAGCGCCCCAGGGAGGTGTTTTTTTGGGCCATATTTTCCAAACCTTGCAGTACATGTATCTCCACGCTCTGCTGCTGGTCGGCGACGGTGGTGAAAAAACTCTTTTTGCTGGTAGGTATCGGAGAGTTTTTCTCTACAATGGTCATGAACCGCCCACCCTCGATCTCAACCCCCAGGGGGAGGGGGGTGACGTCGTGCAATCTTTTTGAGCCTTGTTCTTCTTTTAGAAGTGATGTCTGAACGGCAACCCCCAATGCTACCACCTCATCGGGATTGATTTGATGGACCGGGGTCAAACCGAACTCTCCTTTCAGTAGTTCGGAGATCAAGGGTATTCGGCTGGATCCGCCAGAGAAAATCAGACTATCGATCTCCACCCCAGCTTCCTCCGCTGCACCGCGGCTTATCCGTATGCTTTTCTCGATATAGGGACGGATGAGTTGGTAAAACTCCCGCCGCTGAATTTTTCTCTGCAGGTGGAGGGGCTTTCCGTTTCCACTGATAAAAGGAATGGCCACGTACGTCTCCTCGCGAGAAGACAACTCCAGCTTGGCCCGCTCAACCTGCTCCATCAGCTGACCCCTTAAATATGGGTCGCTGCGCATATCTATCCTTTCTTCGGTCCAAAAACTTTCGGCCAACTCTTCGAACAGCATATTGTTAAAGTCCAAGCCGCCGAGCATGTTGTCCCCGCTGCTGGATAGAACCTGGAAGTCCCGCCCATCGGAGCTGAGCACCGTGGCATCGAAGGTTCCGCCTCCCATATCGTAGACCAAAATATGTTCGCGTTCGTGGATAGTTTTGGCGTAGGCCAGTGAGGCGGCGGTAGGTTCATTCAAAACTCCCAAGACTTCTAGTCCGGCCAATCGCCCGGCTTCGATGGTCGCCCGCCGCTGGGGTTCGTTGAAATAGGCGGGAACCGATATCACCGCTTCCTCAAGGCTCTCACCCAAATAGGCCTCACAGTCCTTTCTGACCTTGCTCAGTATGAATGCGGAAAGCTCCTGCGGCAAAAAACTTCTTGAACCGAGGTTTATCCGTCTCTGAAGGCCCATTTGTCGCTTCACGGCGTGTATCGTTCCTGTGGGGTTGATCAAGCTCTGATTTTTCGCCGCCTCTCCCACCAATAGCTCTCCTTCTCCAGTGACCGCCACCACCGAGGGTGTCAAATGGTTTCCTCGGTCGTTGGGAATGATCCGTGCTTCTATTCCATCCCAGAAAGCGGCGACCGTATTGGTGGTACCCAAGTCAATGGCCAGAGTTCTTCTCACCTCCCCTCCTCCGACATGGATATGATCAGTTCGATCTCAGCTACCGTAGTGTCGAGTCGGGAGGCGATGATGTCCGCGGATATTCCCTGTCGGTGCATATCCAGAATTTGTTCCCGTTTCGACTTTTTGGGGGCCTCTTCGGATTCTCCCTCAGAGCTCGAACTCATAGGTGGGGTAACTTTTTTTTCCGCCCCGTTAGGTATAGGTTCCGTGGGGGCAGGCGTCTTTCTGACCCGTTGTCGCAAGTCGCTGTAGGTTCCGCGGCTGGCGGTGTGTTTGTCGATCTCTTTGCGTAGCAGAGCCAGACGGCGATCGGCTCCTTGGATCAGTTGATTCAACGATTTGACCCGATCCTCGATCAGGGCGATGTTCCGGTCGGCGGTTCGGTTCAAATCGACAATCAGTTTGTCTATTTCAGAACTCACCGATTCCAACAACTGCTCGGTAGACTGCTTCCGTTCGATTTTTTTGTTGAGAATGAGGTAGAGTATTCCTGCTGTTATCAAACTGGTTCCTAGGCTCACAAAGATTGCTGTCATGTTCATATTCATCCGGTAATATCAATATTTTTCCCCAAAGCAGGATCTTCATAAAAAGCTTGCTTCTCGCTCTCTTCCTTTTCCTTTTCTTTCCGACCCTTCCGTTGCGAACTTTTTCCCCCGGAGCTCTCCTTTTCTTTGTCTTTGATCTTGTCGTTCTCCGGGGTTTCGTCGGTTTCGTTTACCGTTTCATCCTTGTGTAGCGCCTCTTTGGCCATGATATTCCCCTGGAGTTCCTGTTGGACAACGGCTCCAGCTTTCAAGTGGGCTTGCTGCTTGCCTACTTGATTGAGATGGGCGAATAGGGTCTGCATGTCAATCGGTTGAAGCGGCATTTTCCGGTTTCGCGTAATCCTCCTCTGGTTTGATGTACTTCGTTACTCTAATATCGTCCTGTTCGTTCACAAAAGTAACGGATTTGTACTCACTCCTGACGACCAGACTGGCGTTTTTAATATACAGGACAACCCCCGAGAAGACGCGATCCGAGGCGGATATCCTTCCCTTGACTTTGAGACTGGACAGGTAGTGTTGAAGCTCTTCGACCTCTTCGCCCTTCTCCTGCTTCTCCGACTCCAGGCTTTTTTTCCGACCGTTAATCTCCTTCAGGTAGGCGACCTTCTCCGGTTCGAGCTTCTTTTTCTTCTCCTGAAGCTTCTTAATAGTCAGAATGTCCTGCTCGATCTTGTCCAACTCCTGGTCAATCTCTTCCAAGCGAGTGGTCAGTTCGACCAGTTGTTCCTTACTCTTTGGATCGAATCCGACTTCGAGGATGGTTTCGGACCCGGCAACCGACCCGAGGGTCTTGGCGTGTATCTCTTCGGCGGCTCGCAGGTGGCCCCCCACAATGGTAGCTCTTTTGCCCTGACAGATGATCCTCTGGTTGGCGTCCACATGGGAGTTGATGATCCCGTCGGAGGCGACCACCATATCTCCGGCTTCGATGTTGGCGTTCTCGATAAATTTTGACCACACGCCACGACCGGCCTTCACCATCCCTTCTCCCTTCCCGGCGATACCCTGGTGAACTATCACATCACCTTCGGCGTCCATCTCGCTCTTGCCGACGTTGCCCATCACTTCGATATTCCCGGCGGCCTTGACCTTGAATCCGTCGTCCACATTACCCTTGACGATGACCGTACCCAAGAAAATAACGTTGCCGCCGGTCTTGAGGTTCACGTCTCCCTCGACCACATGGACCGGCTCGACACTGACC
>DSBN01000002.1 GCA_011046055.1 Sediminispirochaeta sp.
GCCTGCAGTCGGAGCTCCTGGGCGCTCACGCCGGGGGTATCCGCAACCTGCTGCTGCTCACCGGCGACCCGCCGAAGGTGGGCAACTACCCCGACGCCAGCGGAGTCTTCGACATCGATTCCATCGGCTTGATCAGCCTGGCCAACCGCATCAACCACGGAGTCGACCTGGCGGGAAAACCCCTGGACGGGGCAACATCCTTTGTGTTCGGTGCTGGAGCAAATCCTACCGCCCCGGTACTCTCCCGGGAGATCGAACACACTTTCAAAAAAGCCGAAGCGGGGGCGGAGTTTTTTATCACCCAACCGATATTCGATGTGGAACTGCTGCTGCAGTTTCTGGAAAAAATCAAATCCACCGGAATCCCGGTGATCGCCGGGGTGTGGCCCCTGTCGAGCTACCGCAACGCCCTTTTTCTCCACAACGAAGTTCCGGGAGTCAGCATCCCCCGGGAGATTCAAGAGAGGATGCGCCGGAGGGAGGACAAGGAAGAGGCTATCGCCGAAGGGATAAGGATCGTGCGCGAGATCATCAACGAAATCCGCCCGATGATCGCCGGGGTACAGATCAGCCCGCCCTTTGGACGGCTGGAGACAGCCCTGAAGATAATTGAAGAATAATATGGAGGATCAGATGAACACCGACGGATTGAACGCCACCGCTCGAACGGTCAGAGCACTTTCGATGGACGCCATTCAAAAGGCCAACTCGGGCCATCCCGGCCTTCCTATGGGCCTCGCCGAACTGGGCAGTCTGCTCTACGGTGAAGTTTTGAAACACGCCCCCCACGACCCGGATTGGATAGACCGGGACAGGTTTGTCCTGTCCGCCGGTCACGGCTCGATGCTTCTCTACTCGCTGCTCCACCTCAGCGGCTACAAAATCTCCCTGGACGACATCAAGAACTTTCGCCAGCTGGGCTCCAAGACCCCGGGCCACCCGGAATACCGGCACAGCCCCGGCGTCGAGACCACCACCGGCCCCCTGGGCGCCGGCTTTTCCAACGCCGT
Source organism: Sediminispirochaeta sp. (assembly GCA_011046055.1). Classification (GTDB taxonomy): domain Bacteria; phylum Spirochaetota; class Spirochaetia; order DSM-16054; family Sediminispirochaetaceae; genus DSBN01. Next base: position 1,011 of record DSBN01000002.1, read on the forward strand.
GGGCATGGCTGTCGCCGAGACCATGCTGGCCGCCACCTTCAACACCAAAGACCACCGGATCATCGACCACTACACCTACGCCCTGGCCGGCGACGGTTGTATGATGGAGGGACTCACCTCCGAAGCCGCCTCCCTGGCCGGCCACCTGGCCCTGGGCAAGCTCATCGTTTTCTACGATTCCAACAAAATATCCATCGAGGGCAATACCTCGCTGGCCTTCTCCGAGGACGTGGCCGCTCGGTACCGAGCATACAACTGGCAGGTACTCGAGAGTGACGCCTACGATCTGGAAAAAATCCAGTCCCTGATCCGGCAGGGCCAACGAGAGACCGAGCGCCCCACGCTGATTATAATCAATTCGTTGATCGGCAAGGGGTCCCCCGCCAAGGCGGGTACCCACGGGGTACACGGCGCCCCCCTGGGCGAAGAGGAGGTCCTCGCCGCCCGCCGCGAGCTGGGCATCCCCGAGCACCAGGACTTCTACGTGGATCCCCAGGCCGAGGACTACTTCCGAGAGAAGCAGCCCCTCTGGCGTCAGCAGTACGAGCAGTGGCAGCAGCTGTTCCGATCGTGGGCCGAGGCGAACCCCGAGCTGAAAAAACTCTGGGACCGCAATATGTCCGCCTCGGGCGTCGATACCCAAGCCGGCCAAGGCAATACTCCAGTAGATCCGCCGTCCAGTCTTTGGGAAAACGTCCAGTGGCCGGACTTCCCGGTCGGAGAGTCCGAGGCAACTCGCAAAGCCGGCGGCGCGGTGCTGCAAAAAATGGCCGAGCTACTACCCAACTTGGTCGGAGGTTCCGCCGACCTGGCCCCCTCGAACAACTCCGAGATGAAGGCCCACGGCCACTACTCGGCGTCCGAGCGGAAGGGGCGCAACCTCCACTTCGGAGTCCGGGAGCACGCCATGGGAGGCGTTGTCAACGGCATCGCCCTCCACGGCGGATTTCGCGCTTATGGTGCGACCTTTCTGGTCTTCTCCGACTACATGCGCCCGGCCATCCGTCTGGCGGCCTTGATGGGCATTCCGGTGATTTACCTTTTCACCCATGACTCCATCTTCGTCGGTGAGGACGGTCCCACCCATCAGCCGGTGGAGCACTTGGCAGCGCTGCGGTCGATCCCCCGGCTCAGCGTACTTCGCCCGGCGGATTCGCAGGAGACCGTAGAAGCCTGGAAAATGGCGATCGAGCGCCGCGACGGCCCCACCGCGCTGATACTGACCCGCCAGAAACTGGGCACTTTTCGCAAGCACGATCCTGATTGGGCCGCGGGAATGCGGCGCGGAGCCTACATTGTCAAAGAGGCCGAACAGGAGGTCGAGACGGTGATTCTGGCCACCGGCTCAGAGGTCAACCTGGCCTTGGAGGCGCTCGACAAGCTGGCTCAAAGCGAGCCTGAGAAAGCACGGAAAGTGAGACTCCTCTCGGTTTCCGAAGTGAACAAACTCGCACGACTCTCGACCGAGGAGCGGGCCGAACTGATTCCCCCGGGAGCCCGGATCCTGGCCGTAGAAGCGGGCAGCAGTTATAGTTGGGGGTTGTTCGTCAACGACCCGGCGGACCTGCTCTGCCTGGACGATTTCGGCGCCTCCGGACCGGGCGATCAAGTGGCCCGCCACATGGGGCTCAGTGCGGAACGGTTGGTAGAACTTTTATCACGAAAAGAATAAAAAAAAGAGGCAGCTGCAGCACCAACCGGCGCTATAGCTGCCTTTAACTTGTACCCCAGTACCGCCACGGACTGCGGATCACTCGGATTAACCGGTGATCCGTATCTCCTCTTCCCTATCGCGATGCCTGAACTTGATGTACAGCGTTTTCGTGTCTTCCTGGTAGTACCACCCGCCGACGCTGTAGTTCTGAAACCGTCGGTCACCGCTCCAAGGCATTCCATATAACTCTACGCTCTCGATATTTTCCACGCCTCGAACCACCACAAAGGACTCCTCATCCGCGGGGAAGTCGAAACTGATCTCATAGCCGTTGCTCAGCTGATTCCCTCCGATCCTCCCGGCGCCGCTCCACACGCGGATATTCTCTCCCAGCTGCGGCGCCAGATCGACCACCCGCGGATAATAGTCGCGTTCCGGGATCAAAAAGGGAAACAGCTCCTCCGATGCAAGAAACACCTCTCTCGGCCGCAGCTGATTCTCCCGGAGGACGAACTGCCCTCGCACCACCGCCCCATCGACGGCCACATCAACAATCGAATCCATCAAAGCCAAACCGAGCTCTTCAGCGATTTCCGGTCCCCCGAGCCCCGCATAATCGATAAGAGCCCTGCCTAGACGCAGCTGGACCAGCGTGTCTACCATTCCAATACTCTCGGATTCACCGCCAGTATCAGTTCCGGAGAGAAAAAATAGACCCGAACTCACCTTCTGAATATGTGTCAAAACGGCGGGGAAACTCTCCCGTGCCGCTGCCTGAGCTCCACCCAACCGATGAGCATAATCCCTCAAAGCCTCAACCGCCGCCACAAATACACCGGCAGCCGCGGCACCCTCAAGCCGTGTCAGTTCGGGAGCATCCAGCTCGACCAATGCAGCGTCCAACAATTCCAAGGCATCCTCATCCCCGGCGAAAACTATGGCCGACACCAACTCAGGATAATCGGGCTCTCGAACCTGCTGGGCAAAAAACCGTGCCCTCTCCGACCGGTCTCCTTCCCCCAAGATCCTCCGCACTCTATCCAAGAACTCCCTCTCTTGGTCGATGTACTGTTCGTGAGCTTCGAGTATATCGCCGGTATACACCGCTCCACGCCAGCTGGCGCTGTCCCTGCTCTCTTCAGCCAGGCTTGCGAGCAGACCGCTTTCGAGATCAATATTAGTCCCGGCTCCAACCCGGAGGTCGACTATGGCACTCAGCGCCGCAGCTCCGGAATCAAACTCACCGGCCTGCCAGGCCCGAAGCATCCGTTGCACGAGCCCATCCAAGCGTGATTCCAGCTGAGCTCCGGAGAGCCCCGAAGTTTGTCCGAAGAACCAATACCGCAAAGGGTCGCCATCAACATCCTGAAGATCCGGACCAATTTCCAAAACAAATCCGGGAACTATTCGCTCCGATGACTCCGATTCATTCCCGGACATGAACACTTCCTTCAGCTCCGCGAAAGCGGGTTTTGTCGCACCGTCGAAACTCACCACTAAGCGCTGTCCCTCACTCTCCGCCGGTTCCGAAAAGGCGAGCAGAAGCTCTTGCTCCGTGTCTTCCATGCGCAACAGGGGCAGACCGGGAAGGGGCGCCGAGAGTTCCGCACTCGGCGGTGTGCTGAGTTCCAACAAGGGAGACAAACCTTGCTCGCTATCCGGTGCCGGACGGTAGGCAACGGCTACGCCCCTCTCTCCCTCATCAACCCGTGGCCCCCCCCGCAGGGTAAAGCCGGTACGAAAATCCAAACTCCCGCCGTCGCTCATAGTGAGGCGAAGCCGATCTCGGGTCAAGGAGACACTTTGGATCTCCATCCTTGCGTTTCGTCCGCCCGGATCCCGCATCATCACTCCCTCGCTCAGATCGGCTTTGAACCCTGCTATATCGAGGCGAAGATCCCGCACCGAACCTCTTCCCGAGCCTTTTTGATAGTACTCCACGGCGATCGGGCCCAGCTCGGCGTGCACTGCTCGTCCCCCGAGCTCGCTGAAATGGAGGTTAATGAACCCGGCGGTCAGCAAAATATATATAAGAGGTATAAGATAGTACTTCCACGTCAGATTAGTTTTCATGATTATTTGCTCTCCTCACTTGGCGCATTCATCCCCTTCGTATCACTGTTGTCTTTGATTTGCGAAACCTTTATAGTGGGCACAGGACAATATTACCGGAGGAATCCCTTCTATGCAAAGAGAATTACGCCTCTTTTTTTCTATCTTTATCATCATTTTCTTTCTCGGCAGCTGTGTGAGCGAACCAGACAGGTCAACCACCGGGGAAGGTTCCTCCATCGAATCTCCGGAAATCCCCCCCTACCAGAGCATCAGCGCCCATATGGCCGCCGGCGACCCGCAGCAGGCCTTGAAAAGCTTCGAAGAAGCCTACTCCGAACACCCCGAAGCAACGGAGACCAAACTCTTGTACGCCTCGCTGCTGATCACCATCGGCGACGCCGACCGGGCCGAAGAACCTCTGCGGACGATCCTCGCCGAGAACCCGGAGCACACGGAGGCACTCTACAACCTAGCCCTGGTTCGGGGAATGCAGAGCAAGGAGGAAGAGCAGTTAGAACTCCTGGAACGTCTGCTGGATATCGATGAAGACCACCCTCAGGCGCTGTCGGCCCTGGGAGAAATTCACCTCGCCGACGGGCAGTACAAAATGGCCGAAGAGGCCTTCCGCCGTAGCCTCGACTCGGAGCCGGACAACTTCGTTGCACGTACGGGATACAGCCACCTGCTTCTGAAGCGGCAAGACTACGAAGAGGCGGAGGAGCAGCTGGACCACGCCATCGAGCTCGAACCGAACTACCCCTACTCCTACTCCGACCGCGCCGCCGCCCGTCGCGCCCAGGGGGACCAACCGGGAGCCCTGAACGACCTTGACCGTGCCATCGAACTGGACCCGGACTACTACTGGAACTACATCGACCGGGGCAAAATCCACCTCGACGCCGGCGAGCTCGACAAAGCTTTGAAAGATTTCGACCGGGCCGCCGCCATCAGACCCCACTACTTTCTGGCCTACGTCTACCGCGGCGGAATTCGGGAAGACCAGGGCAAAATCACCGCGGCTCTGGAGGACTACCGACGTCTGGCCGAACTCAAGCCGGATTACCAACCGGTCTACGAATCTATCGGGGTGCTCTCTTTCCAACAGGAATTATTCGAAGACGCCGCCTGGGGCTTCGCCAAGCACGCCGAACTCTACCCCCGGGATTACAGCTATCACCTGATGGCCGGAGTGGCCCAACTCTTCGCCGGCAACTCCGAAGCAGGCCGAA
>DSBN01000139.1 GCA_011046055.1 Sediminispirochaeta sp.
GATATCGGTCCCGGGGCTGGAATTCACGGGGGACAGGTAGTGGCCGAGGGGAAGCTGGAGGAGATACTTTCCAATCCCGCCAGTCTCACCGGACGCTATCTCAGCGGCGCGGAGAAAATCGAGCTGCCCCAGCGCAGAAGAGAGGGCAGCGGAAACAAACTGGTGCTGCGCGGAGCTCGGGAACACAACCTGAAGAATATCGATGTTGAGTTTCTCCTGGGGGCTCTCAATTTAATCACCGGGGTGTCGGGCTCGGGCAAGTCGAGCCTGATGAACGATATCCTCTATCCCGCTCTGAGTAACGAACTAGGGCGGAGTCGCCGACCGGTGGGAGAATACCGCGAAATAGAGGGGCTCGAACATGTGGACAAGGTGATCAATATCGATCAGTCTCCGATTGGCCGAACTCCGAGATCAAATCCGGCTACCTATGTGGGGCTTTTTACACCGATCAGAGAGCTTTTTGCCTCACTTCCCGAGTCAAAGGCCCGGGGTTACAAGGCCGGCCGTTTCTCCTTCAACGTCAAAGGGGGGAGATGTGAACACTGTCAGGGCGAAGGAACGCTGAAGATCGAGATGCACTTTCTGCCCGATGTCTACGTTACCTGTGATGTGTGCAAGGGAAAGCGTTTCAACAAAGAGACTCTGGATATTCGTTATCGGGGAAAAAACATCCACGACGTACTGGAGATGGACGTGGAAGAGGCGCGGGAGTTTTTCGCCAAAATTCCGGCGGTCAAAAGACGTTTGGACACCCTCCACGCCGTGGGTTTGGACTATATCAAGCTGGGACAGTCGGCCCTCACCCTGTCGGGGGGGGAGGCCCAGCGGATAAAGTTGAGTCTGGAACTCTCAAAAAGAAGTACCGGTAAGACCATCTATTTTTTGGACGAACCGACGACGGGCCTGCACTTCGCGGATGTGAAGAAGCTGTTGGAAGTACTACACTCATTGGTGGATCTGGGAAATACGGTGGTTCTGATCGAACACAACCTGGATGTGATCAAACAGGCCGACCACATCATCGATTTGGGGCCGGAGGGCGGACAGCGAGGCGGCGAGCTGGTCTTCGCCGGGCGACCGGAAGATTTGGTGCTTTGTGAGAAATCTCACACCGGACGTTTTTTGACGGATGTATTGTAAAAGAGTACCCGACGGAACCTTGAACTTACTCATCGCTTCCATTCTTCTGCTCGCCATATCATCAATTACAGCCCAGGAGCTGGAGGGAGGAGCGGGCGAATCGGTCAAGCCAGAGCTGCTTTTGGCCCGAACCCTTGCTCTGGATATCGAGAGCGCAGACATTGACGCTCTACGCCTGTGGTTGAGGAGACTAAATCTGGATGATTCCGGGTCCCAGGAGGTACTGCGGAGGAGGTTGAAGGAGCACTACAGTCAGAGCCTGAAGCTGCACCAAGTGGAGACCGAAGTCCCTGGAAAAGAGGAAGCGTCGGGTACCGGCCGAATGCGGATAAGCGTCGAAAAGGCGGAACAGCTCTCCTATTCGACGACGGAAGAGGAGCTGCTTCGTCTTGACGGTGGGGTGCTGATCAGGATGGAGAATTTAGAGGATCGATCGGTGCACAGTATCGAAGCCGGAAGCTTGATATACAACCGGAGCACCAACGATTTGAGCGCTATTGGGCAGGTGCGCTATGTAATGGAATCGGGGGATGAGCGACACGAGTTCGTGGGTCAGGAACTGGGCTTCGATCTGACCAACTACCGAGGGGTCTTTCTGCAAGGTCTCAGTCGTTATCCTCAGAGCATCGGGGATCGGGAGCTGATATTTTTCTTCCGCGGAGACGGTATTTATAGGATTCGCCGAGATGTGATACATCTTGAGGGGGGGATACTCAGCTCCAGTCGGGAGGATACGCCCTATTATCGTATAGCCGCCGGTGATATTTGGGTTCTGGGTTTGAACGAATGGGCTTTGCGGAACGCGACGCTCTACGTGGGCCACGTTCCTGTATTTTATTTTCCGTTTTTCTTTCACCCCGGCCGACGGTTCATACTACGTCCGTCGGTGGGCTACAAAAATTTAGAGGGGAATTACGTACAGACAAATACCTATTTTTTGGGACGACCTCCAAGGGAAGGCCAGAAACAGGGAGGGGACATCTCCTTCCTGCAACTCATAGACGGTGGAGAGGAGAACTACCGCTGGCAGCACCGAGGATTCTTTCTTCAACCCGTGAGAAAGGAAGCGGAGGAGACTTGGGCCGAAGCAAGCGGATCCTATGGGCGGGTACAGGTGGACTACTATAGCAATCTTGGCTTGCTCTCCGCCCTGGACTTGAATCTCCGTGGTCTGGGGAGCTTCACGGAGATACGGCTGCTCGCCGGTATAGGTTTGACCAAGTATATCTATACCCTACCCGGATATCCGCAGTACTTCAGCTCCTTGAGCTACGATCCCGATGAGGAGCTCTACCAGAAGAGAGCTCAGCAGCCCTATTTGTTTGGAAACTCGATGCCCTTTCGTTTCGGTTTCGACTTGAGTCTGGATTATAAAGAAGAAAACGTGAGTATCCAGCTCGATATCCCCCTGTACACGGATTTGTTGCTCCGAGATCAGCTTCAAAACAGAGACGAAGGGGGGGCCTGGGCCAATCTTCTCTCCAGCGAGACCGGTGGTTTTTCTCGGGACTTCGAGAAGTTTAATAATCCAGTACTCAAACAGCACAGCAGCTTTGCTCTCGATGTTTTTGAACAGGCGCCCTTCATCGATACTTTCCGCTTCGATAAATTCGACTCTCAGCTTTACCTGTCTCAAGGGGAGCTGGCGGAGGACGAAGATAGCTACAACAAGCTCGGCTTTTACTACCCCCAACTCCTTACCCCCCTGGATTTGGCGCTGAATGTAAAGGGTCGTTTGATAGCCGACCGCCAAACCAAGGCGGGCGCGGCGGCAAGTTCGGAGGAAGAAGTCGATTTGCCTATCCGGGAACCTGAATCGATGAGAGACTCTGAAGTGAGCAAAGAGGTTCCAGTCCCTGCTCTCTATTCGCGGAAACTACCGGATATAGAAGGGGATTTGGCGTTGCCCCGTTCCGAGGAGCTGAAAGAGTTCTCCCATTCGATGGACTACGGTGTAAATCCGCGATTCTCCTACCACAAGCAGTACGATCAGCCGAGCATTCCCGAAGAAGGCCCGGAGGCGATTGATTTCAAGCCCCTCTACTCTTCGCTGCATGGAGGCGGTAGCGCTGCATTGAACTACAAGGCTCAAGGGTTGGATGGGAAGATATTCTTGACTCAGTCGACCCTTTTCAGGGGGCGCTATAGGCGTCACTACGATGCTGAAGACAGGGAGCTGCTAATCGAGCAGGCTCGGGAGCTCAGTTATATGAGCGTGTTCAACGACAGTGAATTACAGTACTTTTTTCTTCCCCATCGGAGCATCTTTTCCAAGTCAAAAATTAGTTACGGTATAGAGAATCGACTTTTTCACTACAACTACAACACCGATATCGATGCATTCGAAAGCCGCTTGTTGACCTGGGACGAAGAGAGCATCGGGCAGCACTGGGGAGAGGTGAAATTGATCTCCGAGCTTTGGGGAGGGGATCAAAGCTTAGGCTTCTTGTATAATCTTCCACCGGCAGACCAGAGTTTTGTATCCACCATCAACCTGAACACCGGGCCGCTCAAGAGTCGATTGAGTTTAGAGTTAGAAGAGGAGGAAGGGGGGGCGTGGCGAGTGGGCCCCCTTTTGATCCGGGAAGATATAGAATTCGCCGATGACAGCTCGGTGAGCCAAGAGTTCAGGCTTCTGCAGAAGACGGACAAGGATGATCTGAGCAATACCAGGCTAGATCTGACGTTGATCCCCGACAAACTGGATTTTTATCAACGGTTCCAGTGGAACTTGGAACACGGGAGACCGGAACGGAGCGAGACTCGGCTACGCTGGGGCTGGTGGAGCAACTCCTTGGTGATGCATCATGGGATGGAGTATCGCTATGAAACGGGAAATGGATGGGTGAGCGAGGGACGAGAATCTTTCCAGGCCTACAAGTTCAGATCGAGCTTGAACATACCCTACGATCCTGATCCCTTTTGGAAAAACAGAATTCGTTTTGAATCGGACTTCTCGGTGGGTTTGCAGTTGGATTTCATCAGGTACAACGAGAGTACTCTGGATTTTTCCTGGGATACCAGTCTGCAGGTGGCCGAGTTTCTGGACTTCGATCTTCGGGTTCGATCGGGAAACTCCGCCGTATACCGTTATTTCCCCGAGTTCTCCCAGGAGGTGGCGGGGCTTCCGGCGAGAAAACCGGTGACGGATCTGCTTCGTTCTTTCAATTTTTTTGACACCCAGGATCGCTTAGACTCTTACTTTAATCTGAAGGAGATATCATTCTCTCTGGTCCACTATATGAGGGACTGGAATTTGACTATGCAGTACAGCGGATCACCGCAGCTGGATGAACGGAACCGTTACCGATGGGCCAATGAATTCAGTATATTTGTACAGTGGAATCCGATTCCGGAAGTGAAAAAAGAGTTTGACTACGGAGAAGAGGGATTTGTATTTTAGTTTCTCATGCCGCTTCGCGGCAACCGAAACAACGAAAACAGCCGTACCCGGCTGTTTTCGTAATAGTTATCTTTTGCCAAGGTCACGCATTCGAGGTGGCTTCCCTTGACTTTGCAGGCAGGGCGTAGATACACTGAGCCGATGAGGAGCGTATATTGGGAAACGGACTAACGATAGTCTTGGACGATCAACGAACATTACGTGAGATCTGCGGAGTACACGATGAGAATCTCATCGCTATGGAAGAGGTCTTGAAGGCCAGAATATTTACCAGAGGCAACGAGATCATTCTCGATTCACCGGACAGCGAGCTGCAGTCCGTTTTCTCGGAGATAATCAAACAGATCAAGGAACATCAAAAAATTGGAAACACGCCAGACCCGGAGCTGGTGAAAACTATCCACAGCACGGTCATGCACGACAGCGGCGGCGGGGGGATCGACCTGCTGAAACAGCTCCATATTACTATTCCCAGCAGTCCGAAGGTTTTTCCACGAAACGTCCATCAGGCGGAGTTCATCGAGGGAATGTCGTCCCACGATATTTGCTTTGCCATCGGACCGGCGGGAACGGGAAAAACTTATTTGGCCGTAGCCTACGCTCTGAAAGAGATTCTGGAGAGAAAGAAAAAACGTCTCATCCTCACCAGGCCAGTGGTCGAAGCCGGTGAGAGTCTCGGATACCTGCCCGGCGACCTGACCCAGAAGATCAGCCCTTATCTGCGCCCGCTTTACGACGCCATGGACGACCTGCTGCCGCTCCAAATAGTGAACAAACTGGAGGAGGGTCGAATTATCGAGATTGCTCCTCTGGCCTACATGCGGGGACGCAGCCTGAAGGAGAGCTACATTGTACTCGATGAGGCGCAAAACACCACCAAAGAGCAGATGAAGATGTTTTTGACCCGAATTGGAGAGGGGTCGAAGGCGATTATTACCGGTGACCTGACCCAGATCGACCTTCCGCGACCAAAAAACTCGGGTCTGCTGCACGCCAGTACTATTCTCAGACCCTTGGAGGAGATCTTCTTCACCTATTTTACCGCCCAGGATGTGGTTCGTAATCCCCTGGTGAGAAAAATCGTAAACGCCTATGAAAATGAAGACCAAAGCTAAGTCTAAATCTTCTTCCGGCAATCCGGTGCGAAAATTTGGAAAGAAGCAGCGTACTTTGATTCTTATGACGGGGGCCAGCTATATAGTCTGCTTGGTTTTGCTCATTCTGGCGACCCAGCTGCCTATTTTTTTCTCGCGAAAAAACCTGGAGAAGATCGAGTTCGGGCAGGTGGCGGAGTACGATATCACGGCCGAAACGGACATCAGCTTCACCGATAAACAGAAGACTGAAGATCTAAGAGATTCAGAAGCCGAGAAGGTAGCACCCGTATATAC
>DSBN01000112.1 GCA_011046055.1 Sediminispirochaeta sp.
ACCCAGAATTCATATCCCTGTTGGAAGGGAAGGGTGTAAGTTACTACGCAGTCCCCGGACAAGAGAACGGCTTTTTATATCATCTATTGACATGGATAATGCCTTTCGTCTTCGTCATGATCCTTTGGCGCATCATATTTCAAAAAATGGGCCGGCCCGATGTGCTCTCTTTTGGAAAAAACAGGTCTTACCTGGTTGCAGAGCAAGACACTCAAGTGAGGTTTAGCGACGTAGCTGGCGCCGAGGAAGCCAAGCAAGAATTAATGGAAGTGGTGGACTTCCTCTCTAACTCCGAACGCTATGAGAAGATAGGAGGGAAGGTACCAAAAGGTGTGTTGATGGTCGGTGCACCGGGAACGGGTAAGACTCTTTTGGCCCGGGCCGTAGCCGGAGAAGCAGGGGTGCCCTTTTTTCGTATGAGCGGCGCCGACTTCGTCGAGATGTTTGTGGGAGTAGGTGCAGCCAGGGTTCGTGACCTGTTTCGACAGGCCAGAGAAAAGGCACCCTGTATCATTTTCATTGACGAACTAGACGCGATTGGCAAAATCAGAGCCCAATCAATGAGCAGTAACGACGAAAGGGAACAGACCTTGAATCAACTCTTGGTAGAAATGGATGGTTTCGATTCACGTAGTGGAGTGATTGTATTGGCGGCGACCAACCGACCAGAAATACTCGACCCTGCACTCATGCGTCCGGGGCGCTTCGACAGACAGGTGGTAATCGACAAACCCGACCTTCAGGAACGAATGGCAATTCTCAAAAAACACACCGAAGGGGTAACTCTCGACCCCGCGGTAAATCTCGAAACCGTGGCTCGTGCTACCCCAGGATTAGCCGGTGCCGACCTTGCCAATATCGTCAATGAAGCCGCGCTTCTTGCAGTTCGAGCCGGACGCGAAAAAGTAAGTCAGTCCGATTTTGAAGAAGCTATAGAGAAAGCCATAGCGGGGCTGCAAAGGAAAAGCAGACTCATGGATTCCCAAGAAAAGCGCCGAGTCGCCTATCACGAGGCTGGACATGCATTGATGTCTCTCTTACGTCCTTACACCGACACTGTGCATAAGGTCTCTATTGTACCTCGTGGAGCAGGTGCTCTTGGCTATACCCTTCAGCTCCCCTCTGAGGAGCGCAATTTGCTGACTGAAGAAGAACTACTTTCGACGGTAGATGTACTGCTTGCTGGTCGCGCCGCCGAGGAATTGATTTTCGGAAATATTTCTACTGGTGCCGCCGATGATATAAGCCGGGCCACAGATATAGTTCGCCGCATGCTCACCGAATATGGAATGAGCGAGGACTTCCGGCACGTATATCTCCCCTTCCGCAAGGAGTCAAGATTTTTAGGCGAACAGCTCGGCACCGCGAATCGAGCGTACTCCGAACATACGCAAGACTACCTGGACCGAGAGATTTCCCGAAAAATCCAGGAACACTACGATACAACTCTGCAAACCCTCAAAAACAATCGGACAGCTCTGGAACGGATAGCTGAAGAACTCTTAAAAAAAGAGGTTCTGGAAAGACTAGAACTTGAGAGGCTGGCCGGGAATAGTTCGGCGAATGCCATGTCACAAGAGCACCTGCTGTGTAAAGGAAATGTTGTCTGTTTTAATGAACTGCTTTACATCAGCACAGAAAGCCGAGTACCCGCAGCGGAATAATTCCCTGGGGGCAGGCTTGCGCCCAGATGCATTAGCTAAAAAAAGCAACCAGAATGCCCAGCAGCGCCCCTATCTGCCCAACCCAGAAGACAAACATCCATCGGATTGTGGCGGCTTGGTTTTTATGCATTTCTATTCGTAATTTAGATAGCTCCTCGGACAGACGCCGTTCGAACTTCTCCTCCACAAAGGTGGTAATCGAGTTGTCGCTGTTCTGTGCTTGAAAGTTGAGCAGATCAACCAAACAATTTGCCCCCTCCTCGCCAAGCTTCTCCCGTAGCGCTTTCGGAACGGTAATAAGCATAATGGACTCCTCCTTCTGCTTATTACTAGGTGCTTATAGTATATTCTGCTTCAGGAATGAAATCAAGAAAAGCAAGATGTATATAGCAATCTTACTGGAACTCTCATCATGACCGGTACCCCAGTTCCAGATCGTAGCGCTGATCACGCAGAGGTCTGCCGAAGGCGGTAGAATTGGACTCGGAAGTCAGTGTCAATCCGTGTCGTTCGTAGAGCGAGATTGCCGTGTGCAGCTCTTCGGCGAGCAGGCCGGATTGCGAGCGCATCTCTGGGCCATCCTTCTGGCCGGTACCACCGTGGGCGAGCTCTATGTCGCCTTCCCAGTGGCCGCGGCGCTGCAGCGCAAAGGCGCCCGCCTGGCCTTCCTCTTCACCTACATCGGCGCTTCGGGAGTCTGCCGTATTCCCATGACGTTGTTCGAAGCCTCCTTCCTCGGGCTGGAGTTCACCATCATCCGCTATGTCGTGGCCGTGCCGTTCATAGTGCTCTCTTCGAAGATCATGGGTTCATATTTACAAAAACGGGAGTATCAGATACGGATGTGAGAGGAGCCTATCTCCTGCCCGTCCCGCCGCGCCGGTCATTTCTCCGGCCACTATCACCTCGGCCCGGTCCGCCGTTCTGGTTCCGACTCGGCCCCCTGCCAGGTCCCCGGCTCTGACCTCGACTCTGACCCCGGCCGAAGTTTTTTGGTGCCGGGAGATTGGAGTGCAAGGCCTCATCGCTGTGAAAGGGGTGATTCAAAACCGGGGGTACCGGATTGCCGAGAAGCCTCTCGATCGCCTTCAGGTAGGCCTTCTCTTCGGGGCTGCAGAAGGAGACCGCCGAACCATTAAGCCCCGCCCGCGCGGTCCTTCCGATACGGTGGACGTAGGTTTCCGCCTCGAGGGGCAAGTCGTAGTTGAAGACATGGGTGATGTTATCTACATCTATACCCCTGGCCGCCACATCGGTGGCCACCATTACGTTGATGACACCCGCTTTGAAATCGCTGAGCGCCTTCGTCCGGGCTACCTGGCTCTTGTTGCCGTGTATGGCCGCGCTGGGAATCCCGGCAGCCTGGAGTTTGCCTACCACCCGGTTGGCCATATGCTTCATCTGGGTAAAAACTATGGCCTTTTCCATCCCGGAAGTCTTCAGGAGGGAGACAAGAAGGGCGTCTTTGTCGTTTTTATCAACGTAGAGCAGATTTTGATCGATGCTCTCGACCGTCGGTTCTTCCGGCGATATGCTTATCTCCACGGGATTTTGCACAATGCCCCGGGCAAGCTTCTTCATTGCCGGCGCCAGGGTAGCGGAGAAGAACATGGTCTGCCGCCTCTCCGGCACCTTCGTCAACACTCGCTTGATATCCGGGAGAAATCCCATATCCAGCATCTTGTCAACTTCATCCAGAACCAGTACCTCTACCTTCTCGAGGTGAATGTGTCCCTGTTGTATAAGGTCCAGAAGGCGTCCCGGAGTAGCCACCAGGATATCCACGCCCTTGCCCAGAGCCTTCACCTGGGCAAACTGGCCCACCCCGCCGAAGATGACCGTATGGCTCAGCCTCAGAAATTGCCCGTAGTTGCGTATGCTCTCTCCTATCTGCGCCGCCAGCTCGCGGGTTGGAGCCAGAATCAGCGCCCTGGGAGTTCCCCGCTGCGGCCTGGGACCGGGCACGGAAAGCCTCTGGAGCAGGGGCAGCAAGAAGGCCGCGGTCTTCCCTGTACCGGTCTGGGCACAGCCGATAATATCCTTTCCCTCGAGGAGCGGAGGTATGCACTGTTCCTGAATCGCCGTGGGGTCGCTGTACTCCTGCGCGATCACTGCCTTCCGCAGCTCCGGAGCAAGATGTTGGAAAATTCCTTCAAGCCGAATCGGCTCGCTCTGACCGTGCTGTCTGCCGTCTCTAGACGGTGCATGATTGTGTGTTTTCATTATTTTTCCTGGTCCGGGGTCTACAACTCTCTACCCGCCGGACACGTGGAAAAGAAAGGGCCGCTGCATGTGCGGCAAACAAACATCCGGCCTGACTGGCCGCGATGCATTACCTGTGTATTTCAATCGTCAGGACCACAGTAGCCTGAATCCGAGATAATAGCAAGGGGTGAAGGCTTAAGCCGGGGGATATGCTCCGAGAGGGACCATAAAAAAGAGTATCATCTATAGTGTGTCCCTTAGCCTGCACATTGTACACGGAACAGTTTATTTGACGTGGAGGGGGGCAAGTATTAGGATATAGTGGTAAAGGAAGGTGAATTGCCTGATCCGCACACGCCAAAAAAAAACACCCCCCGTGATAATCATCTGCTTTCAGTCTTGAAAGACTACGATTTTGATCGAATCGCCCCCCATCTGCAGCTGGTGCCCATGCCTCTGGGGGAGGTGTTGTACGAGTCAGGGGGCAAACTCGATTGGGTCTACTTTCCTACCGACTCTATTGTATCGCTTTTGTACGTGATGGAAGATGGTTCATCCGCGGAGATTGCGGTGGTCGGCAACGAGGGGGTGGTGGGAATCGCCTTATTTCTGGGTGGACAGACTATGCCCAATCGCGCGGTAGTGCAAAGCGCCGGGCAAGCTTACCGCCTAAAAGGGTCGACGCTCACGCAGGAGTTCAACCGTTCCGGGGCGGTGCAGCACCTGCTGCTGCGTTACACCCTTGCGCTGCTGACCCAGATGGCGCAGACTGCCGTCTGCAACAGACATCACACGGTGGATCAACAGCTGTGTCGATGGCTGCTGCTGAGCTTGGACCGTCTGCCGAGCAACGAGTTGAGTATGACCCAGGAACTTATCGCCAATATGCTTGGAGTCCGGCGAGAAGGGGTGACGGAAGCAGCTGGCAGGCTGCAGAAGGCGGGCTTGATCTCCTACCATCGAGGCCGAATCACGGTTCTTGACCGACCAGGCCTCGAGGAGAGGGTGTGCGAGTGCTACGAAGTCGTCAGAGACGAGTTCAAACGCCTGTTGCCCGACGTTCCTGAAGAGTGAATCTCGCCCCGGACCGAGTGTCTAAAAGATACGGTGGAGCGATTCATGCCGTATTGGTTCGATGCTATTGTCCCCGCGCTGAAAGAGGGAAAAAGGATCATAATCGCCGCCCACGGAAACAGCCTGCGGGCGCTGGTGAAACACTTAGACGGAATAGGCGACGAGGAAATATCGGGTCTCAACATTCCTACCGGTCTCCCCCTGCTGTATGAGCTGGACGAGTTGACCCTTAGACCGCTGGCGTCCTACTACCTCGGTGACGAGGAACGGGTTCGCCAGGCGATGGAGGCGGTGAGGAGCCAGGGAAGGGCCTCAGTGGATATTGAGTGAGGGGGAGAGAGTAGTTCGTGATATCGATTCTCTTCGTCCGGCTCACGCTGAACTTTTTTTCACCTTAAACTTGAGAATACTTTTTGTCCCGCCGGTCTCTTCTCGATTTTCTATCAAGTAGCTTCCTCCCACTTGCTGACAGAGCATTTTGACCAGGGTGAGTCCAAAACCTTTTGCCTCTTCGAGGGCAAAATCTTCGGGAAGCCCGCGACCGTTGTCTTGTATGGTGAGCCTTACATGACTCTCCTTCTTCGATAGAAAAACCTGTATCGATCCGCCGCTCTTCTCGTCGAAGGCGTACTTCATTGCGTTTGTAATCAGTTCGTTCACGATAATACCAAGGGCGAACAAGGTTTTGGAGGAAAGATTAAAATCTTCGATCCTTGTATCGATAGTGACCTTTGTTGAGCTGGAGAACAGGTTTCTCAAAGAGCCGACAAGATCTTCAATATAGCTCTTTACCGAGCCTTCTTTATACTCTTCCTTACTCAGCAGAGCAATTCTCAATTTGGAAGTCTAATGACTTCCAAATTGAGAATTTGCTTCATTTGCATAGCAATGATTTGTGTTTCTAACTGTTGGAGGCATTCTCATTTTGGAAAGTGCAAGTGCAC
>DSBN01000237.1 GCA_011046055.1 Sediminispirochaeta sp.
ATTCAGGTGCTCGTGGTAGTAGGGCTCAGATTCGACAGCTGGCGGGCATGCGTGGTCTGATGGCCAAGCCTTCCGGTGACATTATCGAGCTGCCGATCCGCTCCAACTTCAAGGAGGGCTTGTCGATAATTGAGTTCTTTATTTCCACCAACGGTGCGCGAAAGGGGCTCGCTGACACGGCTCTGAAGACCGCTGACGCGGGTTATCTGACCCGGAGACTGGTCGATATCGCCCAGGATGTGGTGGTCAATGAGGAGGACTGTGGTACCATCAACGGCATTGAGCGGGGAGCGCTCAAAGACGGTGAGGAAATTGTTGAATCTCTGAGGGACCGAATCGCCGGACGTTTCACTCTGGAAAGGGTCAAACACCCGATCACCGGCGAGATAATAGTCGATGTGAACGAAGAGATCACCGACGAGCTGGCGGTGACCATCGAAGAGGTGGGAGTGGAGACCGTTCGAATCAGAACCGTTCTGACCTGCGAGGCTCGACACGGGGTGTGTCGAAAGTGCTACGGCAGAAATCTGGCAACCAATGCTCCGGTAGATGTCGGCGAGGCGGTCGGTATCATCGCCGCGCAGTCCATCGGTCAACCGGGAACGCAGCTGACCATGCGTACCTTCCACATCGGAGGGGCCGCCACGAAGGTCAGTGAAGAGAACCGAATCGCCTTTTCCTATCCGGTACTGGTCAAGGAGATCCATGGAAATACGGTCCAGTTGGACAGTAACGATATTCTGTTCACTCGAAAGGGATTTATTATTGTCGCTAAGGTGCTGCGGCGGATAGGTTTGAAAAAAGACGACGAGCTGCTGGTCGAAGATGGATCAAAGGTAGCGGTCACCGCTCCGCTGCTGAAGCGCAAGGGCGAGGAGATTGCCGCCGAAGAGAACGCCTTTATCCACATTTCGGAGAAAGAGCTCATTTTGGTGGCCCAGGACCAGAAGGTTGATGTCCGAAACGGTGCCGACCTCAGGGTCAACATAGGGGATGTGGTGGAGAGCGGAGACCCGTTGGCGACTTTCGACCCCTTCTCCGAACCGATCATCGCCGAGGAAGCGGGATCGGTTCGTTTCGAAGATATCGTCTTGGGTACCACCCTTAAAGAAGAGATCAACGAAGATACCGGAAATATTGAAAAAAAGATCACCGAGTTTTCCCTGGAAAGCCTGCAGCCGCGGATTATTCTGGAGGATGAAGAGGGGAACGAAAAGGCCAGCTACTTTCTGCCGGGCAACTCTTACCTGAACGTCGAGGACGGCGAGACGGTGAAAAAGGGGCGTACCCTGGCCAAGCTCCTCAAGGAGAGCGTGAAGACCAGCGATATCACCGGTGGTCTGCCTCGAGTGGGCGAGCTCTTCGAGGCGCGGCGGCCGAAGGATGCCGCCGTACTGGCCCAGGTCTCGGGCAAGGTCACCTTCGAAAAGGTTGTGAAGGGCAAGCGGGTCATTATGGTGGTCGACAATTTTGATAATGAGCATAAGCACCTAGTGCCGATGGGTCGGCACCTTTTGGTGCGGGACGGCGACCTTGTAGAGGCTGGCGAGCGGCTCTGCGAAGGCAACTATGATCCCCACGATATTCTTGAGATCCTCGGCGAGAACGCCCTGCAGTCCTTCTTGGTAAATGAGGTGCAGGAAGTCTACCGTCTGCAGGGTGTGAATATCAACGACAAGCACATCGGGGTGATTATTCGACAGATGATGCGCAAAGTCGAGATCGTCCAGGTAGGCGATACCAGCTTCATTTTTGGTCAACAGGTGGACAAGTACAAGTTCCATGAGGAGAACCGCAAGGTAGTACGAGAAGGAGGACAGCCGGCGGTGGCCAAGCCCCTGCTGCTCGGTATCACCAGAGCTTCGCTGAATATTGACTCCTTCATCTCCGCCGCCTCTTTCCAGGAGACCACCAGGGTATTGACAAATGCAGCCATAGCTGGTAGTAGTGATGGCCTGCGCGGTCTAAAAGAAAACGTTATTATCGGCCATCTCATACCTGCGGGTACGGGAATGCGGCAGTACCGAAACGTGAAGCTGTACGACGAGAACTCTGAGGATCTTGACGCCTCAGTGCAGAATATTATCGAAGCTCGAAAACGAGAGCAGGCTGAAGGGGAGGGGGAACGCCAGGGTTTCTCCGAAGATATGAATGAAGTATTTTCGGATGGCGATGAGTAGCTCAGAAATGAGTCTCCCCGTATGCTGGCCCCATAGGCCAAAAAAACTAACCAAAGGGAGTACATTGGTACATGCCTACAATTAACCAGCTTGTAAGGAAAGGAAGAAAGACCATTCTGGCCAAAAAAAATGCGCGAGCCTTGGAGAACTGCCCTCAGAAGCGGGGGGTCTGCACCAGGGTGATGACCGTCACCCCGAAGAAGCCTAACTCGGCGCTTCGAAAGGTGGCCAGGGTCAGGCTCACGAATGGAATCGAAGTGACCGCCTATATTCCCGGAATCGGACACAACCTGCAGGAGCACTCGGTTGTGTTGATCCGCGGCGGTCGTGTGAAGGATCTTCCCGGTGTCCGCTACCATATAGTTCGCGGCGCCAAGGACACTCTCGGTGTTGAAGATCGGAAGAAGGGTCGGTCCAAATACGGTACCAAGAAGCCGAAGGCCTAAGGAGAGTAACGGATGAGACGAAAAAGCGTAGCTAAAAACAGAGAGGTGCTTCCCGATCCCCGTTACGGTAGCGTAGTGGTGACCAAGTTCATCACCAGGATGATGGTCGACGGCAAGAAATCGGTGAGCCAGAAGATTATGTATGAAGCTCTTGAGAGACTGAGCGACAAGTTTGGAAAAGAGGCTCTGGAGGTCTTCCTCAAGGCTTTGGAAAATGTAAAGCCCTCGGTCGAGGTCAAATCTCGCCGGGTCGGCGGTTCGACTTATCAAGTACCTGTTGAGGTGCGTGAGAAGCGGCGCGATGCTTTGGCCATGCGGTGGATAATACAGGCGGCCAGGGCAAGGAGCGGAAGATCGATGGGTGAGAAGCTGTTCAACGAACTCTTTGACGCTTACAACTCCACTGGCTCCGCTTTCCGCAAAAAAGAGGATACGCACCGAATGGCGGAAGCCAACAAGGCTTTTTCGCATTACAGATGGTAGGAGTGACAATAAGCTCTTGACCTTTCTGTAAATATTACGTAGTATAGCACTGCCCGTTGAGTGAAAGCGCGGGTTAGTGTGAGCCAAACCGATCGTCCGTATTGCCGCGTGGTAATCCACAAGGGATGATAGGGTGGTTCCAGAAGCTGTATTCAGCCAAGTCAGGCATGGGCTATATAGCCGGCGTGTGCTGACCTCTGGATCCTCACCTTTATTATCTTACTCACGCATTACTAGCAAATAGACGGTCGGTGTCTATCGGTCTTTGGCCGATTGGGGTTGATCGTTTAATTTTTATTTGGGGATATTCACAAGGAGGAAGTGATGGCTAAAGCCAAGTTTGAAAGAACAAAGCCACATATTAACGTTGGTACTATCGGGCACGTAGACCACGGTAAGACTACCCTTACCGCGGCCATTACGATGCACTGCGCCAAGGGAGACACGGGGAAGGTCATGTCTTATGAGCAGATCGACAACGCTCCCGAAGAGAAGGCCCGTGGTATAACCATTAACACTCGACACGTTGAGTACGAGACCGACAAAAGGCATTACGCCCACGTGGACTGTCCCGGGCACGCTGACTACATCAAGAATATGATTACCGGCGCCGCTCAGATGGACGGCGCGGTGATCGTAGTTGCCGCCACCGACGGTGCTATGGCCCAGACCAAAGAGCACATCCTCTTGGCCCGTCAGGTAGGTGTACCCGCGTTGATCGTTTTTATCAACAAAGTCGACCAGGTGGATGATCCTGATTTGATCGAGCTGGTCGAGGAAGAGATGAGGGACCTGCTCAAGGAGTACGAGTTCCCCGGTGACGAGATTCCAGTGATCAAGGGCTCCGCTTTCGAGGCTATGGAGAACCCCAACGATCCGGAGAAGACCAAGTGCATCGATGAGCTCCTCGAGGCCATGGATTCATATTTTCCGCAGCCCGAGCGCGCGGTAGACAAGGACTTCCTGATGCCGATCGAAGACATCTTTTCGATCCAGGGACGAGGAACGGTTGTGACCGGTCGTGTTGAGCGTGGAGCAATTCACGTAGGCGATGAAATTGAGATAGTGGGTATCAAGGATACCGCCAAGACCACCTGTACCGGTGTTGAGATGTTCAACAAGATTCTCGACGAAGGTCAGGCCGGTGATAATATCGGTGCGCTGCTCCGAGGTGTGGACAAGAACGACGTTGTTCGCGGACAGGTTTTGGCAAAACCCGGTTCCATCACTCCTCACGCGAAGTTCAAGGGTCAGATTTACGCTTTGAACAAAGAGGAGGGCGGACGCCACTCGCCTTTCTTCAACGGGTACAGACCTCAGTTCTATTTCAGAACCACCGATATTACCGGTTCGGTGACTCTACCCGAAGACAAGCAGATGGTTATGCCTGGCGACCATGTTGAGATCAACGTCGAGTTGATTCACCCCATTGCTATGGAGAAGGGACTCCGCTTCGCTATCCGTGAAGGTGGACGAACCGTAGCCAGTGGTCAGGTAACTGAAATCATAGAGTAGTTATTATGATAAGCCCCGCACTCATTTTGTGCGTGCGGGGCTTATTTTTCGGGGGAAACAATGGCCAAAGACAGAATAAGAGTGCGGCTAAGAGGATTTGACATAGAGTTGATCGACCAAAGTTCGCGAGCAATAGTGCAGACGGTGGAAAAGGCGGGAGCGAAAGTGGCCGGGCCGGTTCCTCTACCCACCAGGGTAAATAAGTTTACTGTGCTTAAGTCGCCGCACGTGAATAAGAAATCTCGAGAACAGTTTGAAATGAGAACTCACAAGAGATTGATCGACATTCTTGATCCTACATCGAAGGTGATGGATGCCCTAATGAAGCTTGAGCTTCCTGCTGGTGTGGATGTAGAGATTAAGCAGTAAAGTGCTAATTTTACTTAATCGAGGTAAAAGATGTTAGGGCTGATCGGTAGAAAACTTGGAATGACGCAGGTCTTTGACGAGCGAGGGGTTTTGACTCCGGTAACCGTCATAAAGATAGAAGAGAATCAGATTGTAGATATACGCAGCGAAGAAAAGAATGGCTATAGTGCCGTGCTTATGGGCGCCGTGGATGCAAAGAAGAGCCGGGTGAACAAACCTTACGCCGGCCAGTTCGGCGACGGTACCCCTAAACGCTGGCTTATGGAGATGAGAGATTTTGAATTGGAGTGTCAAAAAGGCGAGAGCCTGGGAGCGGAAGTTTTCAAAGATACCGCCTTCGTGGATGTTATTGGCACCTCCAAGGGGAAGGGGTATCAGGGAGTGATGCGGCGTCACGGTTTTGCCGGTGGCCGCAAGACTCACGGATCGAAGTTCCACCGAGGTTTGGGTGCTACGGGTATGGCCGCCACCCCCTCAAAGATTCACAAGGGCACTAAAATGCCCGGAAAAATGGGTGGGGACAGAACCACCGTGCAGAATCTCAGACTGGTAAAAATCGACGAAGAGAAGCAGTACCTTTTAGTGAAGGGCGCTGTGCCGGGTCCTCGCAAGGGGATGGTGATCGTCAGGAAAGCTAAGAAGAAGTAGAGGCAAAAAATGGAAACAAAGGTCTTTTCGATAGAAGGCGAAGAGATAAAAAATATCGATTTGAACGATGAAGTCTTCAATGTCGAAATCAACGACAGTGCAATCTACTATGCAATACAGGGTGAGCTGGCAAACCGACGGATCGGTACCGCCGCTACGAAGAACCGGAAACTGGTGCGAGGTAGCAACTCCAAGCCTTGGCGACAGAAAGGTACTGGGCACGCC
>DSBN01000181.1 GCA_011046055.1 Sediminispirochaeta sp.
ACCACTGACTGTTCGTAGGCCCACAGCTGGACCCGGTGACCGTTCTCCGCCAAGACCTTGGCTACCGCGGTACCCCATGCACCGGCACCGATAATACCTACACGTTGCTCTTCCATGTTTCCCCCGTTTTCATTGAATACTCTATCACAGAATCGGCGTATTGCAACTAGACCGACTTTCTTGTAGTATCCTACCTGCCTAATATATATAAAGGAAGGGAAGCCGTATGGGAATACGCGGAGAGGTTTTTTCTGCAAAAACCACAGTAGGGAAACGGACCTATTTTTTTAATGTCAAAGAGAACCGCACCGGAGATCTTTTTCTCAATATTGTGGAGAGCAAGAAACACGATGTCAGTGGATTCGAGCGACACTCGGTGATTGTCTTCGACGAGGACCTGGAAGAGTTCCTGTCACAGTTCCAAAAGGCGGTCGACTTTATCAAAAAGCGATCCTGAGCCTTCGGGGCAGCACGGCGTTAGAGTACAAGTTTCTCCTGCCGCTTCGCTGCAAACCTAACAAAGAAAAATAACCGAATACGGCTATTTGTATAATGAGATATTGAAACTTCGACGATGGATGGGACTGAGCCCGTGGAGCTTGCAGAGACGGAGGTGTTCCTTGGTGGGGTACCCTTTGTGAGTGTCGAAACTCCAGGAAGGCTCGATCCAAGAGTAGCGTTCCATCCAACGGTCACGGCTTACTTTGGCGATGATCGAAGCTGCGGATATCTCCGCTACTTTGGCGTCTCCCCCCACGATGGCTCGCGCGGGGTAGGAAGAGGAGAGCGGGGGGATGAACTTTCCGTCCACCAGGATCTCCATATCCAACGGAGTTGTTGACGCTCCAGCCGCTAGTAGCAGCTCATCGACGGCTCTGCTCATCGCCAGCAGGGAGGCGTGGTGAATGTTCATCCGATCGATCTCTTCCGGCCAAGCCCAGCCGACGCCAATGAGCGAGTCGCTCTCCCAAAGTGAGGCCGCGATACGGCTCCTGGCTTTGGGAGAGAGTCTTTTTGAGTCCCTCAGATTCTTTCTCTCGCAGTCGGAGCCGAGCAGTACCGCCGCCGCACAAACCGGGCCGGCGATCGGCCCGCGTCCCGCTTCGTCGACACCGCACACCGGTGCCGGGTTACGACTTTCCATGGCACCATTTTAAGGGAAAACGGCATGGCTGTATATCGAGCGTGTATATATTCCATTGAAGATGCTTCTATGTTATAGTTTCTTGTGCCGCGTTACGGCAACGAGACGGTGGGAATTGCAGTTTCTGCAATTTTCAAATTGGTGTTTCCTACTGGTGGCACGGAAAAAATGGGAAGGTTATAGGTGTTTTTAAAAAGCGTAGAACTGTTTGGATTTAAATCCTTCGCCGAGAGGACTAAAATCGAGTTTCGAGACGGCATCAGCGCGCTGCTGGGCCCCAACGGCTGCGGCAAGAGCAACGTAGTCGACGCGGTGAAGTGGGTCCTGGGGGAGCAGTCCACCAAGTCCCTTCGGGCCGATCGGATGGAAGATATTATCTTCAACGGTACCGAAGGACGCAAAGCTCTGAATGTAGCGGAAGTGACCCTGACTCTGAGCAACGACGAGGGCTTTCTCTCCATCGATATGCCCGAAATAGCGGTGAAGCGGCGTCTACACCGCTCCGGCGAGAGCGAATATTTCATCAACAACACGCCGGTCAAGCTCAAAGAGATACGGGAGCTTTTTTTCGATACAGGAATAGGCAAGTCAGCCTATTCGATTATGGAGCAGGGCAAAATCGACCAGATCCTGTCGAACAGACCGGAGGAGCGGCGTTTCATCTTCGAAGAGGCCGCCGGAATAACCAAGTATAAGTTCCGTGGCGCCGAGGCGGAGAGAAAGCTGCAGCGCACCGAAGAGAATATGCAGCAGGTGGAGAACATTCTGCGGGAGGTCAAGCGCTCCTACACGACCCTCAAAAACCAGTCGGAGAAAACCGTCCTCTATCGTGAATACAACGAGTCCGTCTTTCAGCTTGAGCTGGACCTCCAGTTGCTCAAGCTCAAAGATCTGTTGCACCGGCAGCAGGAGAAGGAGGAGCTTCTCGAGCAGAAGAGCAAGGCCCGAGACGAGATGCGAACGAGCATCGACGGCATCAACAAGTTCTTGGAGAAGAACCTCGATCAGGTCAACGACATGGAGTCGAAGCTCATCGACGGACAGAAGAGACTCTACGGCTTGGATATTGAGAAAAACAATCTGGACAATCAAATATCCTTCCTCAACGAACGGGGTGAAGAGGTCCAGCGGCAGATCCAGGCCGCGGAACAGCGCGAATCGGGCATAAAAACTAAGATCCAGGAGCTGAAGGAGCAGGAAGCCGACAAGAAGCGGCAGATCGAAGAGTTCGAGAAAAGGCTCGAGCAGATCGACCAGAACATCACCTCCTTCGAGCAGAATATAGAAACCGCTCGCGGTCGGATAGGAACCAATAAGGATGAGATTTCTCGGCTCGAAAAACTCAACCGGGAGATCGAAGAGAAGATCCAGCAGCATCAGCGTGAGCTGCACACCATCACCGACGACATAGTCGCCCAATTGGACAGCAAGCTCCGGGAGAGCGGCTACTCCTCCTCTCGGCGGCAAGAGCTGGAGACGAAAATCCGTACATTGCTGAACGAAATGCGGATCCAGCTCAGTGGTAGGGCGGAACTCCTGGAAGATGTGCAAGGGACCGCTGGAGAAAGCGTTGAAGAGCTGAAGAAAGGAATAAAGAAGGCTCTCGATTCGATTGAAGACCTAAAAGAGAAAGAGTCGGAGCTGGAAGAGCTCTTCCAGAGTTACCACAACTCTATTCCCGCCTTTATCGATGAGTTTCTCGCCCCCGAGGGTATTATCACCAAGAAGAGAGATATCGAGCAGGCGGTGGAGGAGGGAAGAGCCGAGCAGGAGACGAACAAGGAGCTGCTGGAGACGAGAAAGAGCGAGAACCAGCAGCTCGAAGAGAAGATCGATGAGTATCGCAAGACCCTGGAGGAGCTGCGACTGAACCGAGTTCAAGCGCAGACCCAGCGTAAGGCCTTGGAGGAGAGCCTCCAGGCACTGGAGACCCAGACCAGGGAGCAGCAAAGCACCCTCCAAGAGAACAGCAAGACCATCATCGAAAGCCGGGAAAAAATTCAGGAGCTGGAGCGGAAGAAAACCGAACTCCGAGAACGGAGCAAGGAACTGGGGCTGCGTGAGGAGAAACTGCGTAAGGAACTAAGTCAGCTGGAGAGCGGCATCTCGAAGCACAACCACGATTTGTCCGCCCAGGAAGCGGCGTTGAAAAAAAGCATGCAGGCCTTGGGCAAGCTGCAAGATCAGCTGGAGAAAATACAGATGGAAGCGGCTTCCATCAAGACCGAGGTCAAATCCATCTACAGCGCTTTTTCGGATCGGCACGGACGGGAGCTCAGCGAGTTCGAGTCAAGAATGTTCGACATTCAAACCCCCGCGGAGGAGATAAAGAAGGAGCTGCAGGATCAGCGTCAGAAGCTCAAAGAGCTGGGGCAGGTGAACTTGATGGCTCCGGAAGAGTTCGCCGAGGTGAAGGAACGTTACGACTTTCTCACCGGGCAGCTGGACGATCTCTACCAGGCCCGGGAGGATCTGCAAAAAATAACCCGCGAGATTAGGACCGAATCCACCGAACTCTTCCTCGAGACCTACGATCAGATCAGGAAAAATTTTCACTCCCTTTTTCGACGTCTTTTCGGCGGCGGACGGGGAGAGCTGCGTCTCACCGACCCCGAGAACGTTTTGGAGTCGGGGATTGAAATCTTTGCCCAGCCTCCGGGCAAGAACCTGGAGAACATCGCCCTTCTCTCCGGAGGTGAACGCTCCCTCACCGCGGTGGGACTTCTTTTTGCCACCTATATGGTCAAACCTTCGCCCTTTTGTATCCTCGATGAAATTGATGCGGCATTGGACGAGGCTAACGTTGGGCGTTTTGTCAATTTGTTGGTGGAGTTTGGAAAAAAGAGCCAGTTCGTGATTATCACCCACAACAAAAAGACCGTCGCCGGTGCGAAAACTCTGTTGGGGGTGACCATGGAAGAGTCGGGCGTATCAAAAACAATCACCGTACGTTTTGCCGACGGGGAGGATTCCGCCGTGGAAGAGGAGGAGCTGGATCAGTTGATAGGGGAGGAGCAAAATGATGGCGTTTCTTTCAGGGAGAGGAATTAGAGCCTACCTTTTGATTGTCGGAGTTCTCGGTATTCTGGCGGTGCTGGGAACGGTTGTTTTCTTTCTGCTCCAAGATGGACGGCGAGGCGCAGAAACGGAGGCTCCCGGTCCTATGCCCGAATACGATAGCCTCCTAGATCCATCGGCCAGGGTGACCGTGGACCTGGTCGTCCCCGAAGAGATGGCCCTGCTCAAAAATCCGAGTTGGCGACACTACCGGGAGCGAATGGATCGCTGGAGCCAACAGCAGATAGCTCCTTTCTGGTCGGAACCGGAAGATTTGATCAGAGAAACGCTGGTGGAGCGAACCGATGAGGAAGTGGGGAACTTTTTCAAGGACGTTCCATGAAGTTTCATAGTTTTGTCGGACTGCTCGGTCTGGTGCTCTTGACGGTGCTCCTTCTCTCCTGTCTCAGTCGTCCACCCTCAGAATCCGTATCGACGGAGAGAGACGGAGGGACCTCCCCCGCGGCGGCTGCGAAGGAGGAAGATATTGGAAAGATCCCGCAACGGAACGACGAAATCCTGCTTGATCCCATCGAAGCGCCTCGGAGCGAGCCTTTGCCGTTGATCAGCGACCTTCCCCTCACCGATTCCTCCACCGAAGAGCCGCTGGCGCTGCTCCATGTTCCACCGCTGCCCGATACTCTTTCCCCGGCTACTCGAGCCGGCGAGGAAGTCTCGGAAGCAGAAGTTCGGGAGAGTGCCGACAAAGCACGCCCAGAAGACTCCGACGCCGCGGTTGACCGGGAGCGAAGCCCCTCTTCCCGTCGGCGGGAAGAGAAAGGCCAAGAAACCGAGCCTGAAGGGCCCGCCGCTGCTACGGCGGCTTCGAAACCCGCTGAACCGGCAGAATCCGCGGAGCCCGCGGAGGCTTCGGAGCCCGAAGCGGCACGGAGCTCTATTAGCGCTCCCGACGCGAAAGCCGCACCGGAGACGATCGAGGTCGATCAGCGGATCGATCCGGAGATGACCGTTCGGGCTCAAAGGGGTGAGGAGATTCGGGTCTCCATGCCTGGGCAGGGCTGGTTCTACGACGAACAGGCGTCGCGGCTCTCCGGGATCCACTTCGAGGAGGTGGAGTATCTCAGTCAGGGCAAAGACTTCATCTTTTCGGCCAGCGAAACGGGGGAGTCGGTTTTGAGCTTCAGCCGCCAAGATATATACAGCGGTCGTGGTGAGATAAAAAAGGTACTGGTGAGGGTCGTGTCGGAGCGGGTGATCGAAGAAAATTCGGCGGGTGCAGGTACTGCGGAGGGGCGGAGCGATACCGGAGGTAGGGAGGCCGAG
This sequence comes from Sediminispirochaeta sp., assembly GCA_011046055.1. Taxonomy (GTDB): domain Bacteria; phylum Spirochaetota; class Spirochaetia; order DSM-16054; family Sediminispirochaetaceae; genus DSBN01. The sequence goes on from DSBN01000181.1 coordinate 5,486, forward strand.
GCCTTTGATCCCGAGGAGCTAAATCGAGGTCTGGCTGCCGATGACCCACGGGCCGTGATGCTGCAGCTGAGGAAGCTGGTGGAGAGTATCAATGGAACAAAAAGGCTGCCCCTAGAGAATGCATCTTCCGGCGTGGTGGACTGGAACACAGTGCTCGACGCCGCTCAGAGCCTCTTGGAAAGCGGCTACGAGAATGTGGCACTTGAAGCGATCGAGCTGGGTGAAGACCGCACCGAGGAGCTTGATCCTCCCCTCAGAGCCAGGGTTTACTATCTTCTGGGGCGGATATACGAGACTCCTCCCCCGCCTCGGGACGAGAGGAAGGCGGTTCAATACTATCGGCGGGTCTTGGGT
>DSBN01000308.1 GCA_011046055.1 Sediminispirochaeta sp.
CACCGAAAGAGTTATGACTGCCATCAAGCAGGTACTGGACGGGAAAATTTATTTGAGCGAAGATATGCAGGCAAGAATGATCGAAAGGTACACCGGATCCGGCAGCGACAATGAGGGGGATCTGGTGGAAAGCCTCAGTGACCGCGAGTTCGAGGTTTTTCGGATGATCGGAGAAGGCCTGGACACCAAGGGAATCGCCGATCGTCTAAGTTTGAGTATCAAAACCATTGAAACCTACAAGTCACATTTAAAGACCAAACTCAAGCTCGGTAGTTCGACCGAGTTGATACAGCGAGCGGTGGAGTGGAACTTGCTGGAACGTTGAGCTGAGTAGAAGGACAGGAAGATAAAAGTTATGCCGAAAGCAAGGATCTTGCTGGTTGAAGATGAAAGCATCGTCGCAATGGATATGGAGCGGCGACTGGAGGGGCTCGGTTACGAAGTCACGGAGCACGTAATGACCGGGGAGGAGGCGGTCAAGCGTGCACGGGAACTTCAGCCCGATTTGATCCTCATGGATATCCATTTGAAGGGGAACATGGACGGAATCGAAGCCGCTCAGTGCCTGCGCAGCGGGCAATCGATCCCGATAATTTATATCACCGCCTATTCCGATGAAGATACCTTGGCCCGGGCGAAAATAACTCACCCCTTCGGGTATATTCTGAAACCCTTTCAGGAGAGGGAGATTCACTCGACCATCGAGATGGCGCTTTACAAACACCGGGCGGAACTGGAATTGGAGTTGGCGAAAGAAGCCGCCGAGATCGGCAACCGGGCAAAAAGTGATTTTCTGGCAAAAGTCAGTCATGAACTGCGAACCCCTCTCAATACTATTTTGGGTATGACCCGCCTTGCTCTGGAGTGCCGAGATGACGAGGAGAGACAGGAGTTTCTGCAGCTCGTGTTGAGCTCTGGGGACAAACTAAAGGAGCAGATTGACTCAATTCTGACTTTCTCCAAGCTTGAATCGGATCAGAGCAGAGTTGATAATACATATTTCTACCTTGACGAGGTAGTGGAGAGCAGCGCCTACGGATTCTGGCCTGAAATACTGCAAAAGAAGCTCAAGTTTTATATCGAGATAGACGAGAGCAGCGAAATGCTGCTCTACGGAGACGGGGAGAAGTTGAGAATCATCCTCCAGAATCTGATCCACAACGCCGTCAAATTCACCAATAAAGGTTTTATCTCACTACACGTCCGTGCCGATTACGACGCGGAGAGCAATACGGTCCAGCTCAGGGGAGAACTGCAGGATACCGGCTGCGGTATCGATCCGGAAAAAGGGGAGGAGATATTCCGCGACTTCTACCAGCTGGACGGCTCATCGACCCGCCAGTACAACGGAGCGGGTCTGGGTTTGGCGATAGTTCGTCGTCTGGTGGACATACTACGGGGGAGGGTCGAATATTCATCCACCCCCAACGAAGGAAGCACCTTCAGATTCCAACTCTCTTTTCGTCGTCCCGTAGAAAAGTCTCCGCGGGATTGGGAGGAAAATATTTCCAATATTAGTCGCAGCATCTGTTATATATCTACCGATTCCCGGTGGCGGGAGATCCGTCGAAGGCAGATAGAGCAGCGGGGACTTGAATTCTATGGAGTTCCCACGAACGAAGAACGCAAAACAGTAGAAGATTATGACTCAGTAAAGGAGAAGGTGGTTTTTCTAGTCGAAGACGCCGCGGATGTCTGTTTGCCCATAGCCGAGAGACTGGTGGCCATGGGAGTGGAGCGGGAGAAAATCTTGATTCTCTGCCACGGCCCCTGGGATGAAGGCCAACACGGCTCAATGTTGGCCAAGGTATACGGTCCGATCAGCCGAGAGAAACTCTGGAAAGCCTTGAGTAAACTCAACGACCAGGTTTTGAAGCGGGGAATTTTGTCCATTGCTTCAGCGCCTATAGACCTATCTTTCTGTTCTTGGACCTTAGAAGACCTATGGGAAATAGCGTCGGTGAGTTACGAACAGGAAATAGGCTTGACCTTGCAGAGGCTGGTTGAAGATTTCAACAGGGTGCTCAGCAGGTCGGATTTCGAGTACCTGATTGCGAAGGCCCAGGGTATTAGAGAGCAGGCGGAAAACCATGGAAACACAAAGATAGGGAAATCTCTGCTCAAGCTGATCATGGCGGCGCGCAAAAACGACGCGGGACAGGTCCAAGAAATTTTTTCTGATTTGAAAAAGTACGTATAAAGGAATAGAATACTGATGTGCCATGGTTATGACAGTGACGGCACGGAGAATATTATACTTTCAGCGGTGAAGGTGAAAAGTGCGTATACAAATTGTCGAAGATGAAGGGGTTGTCGCCTTAGATATCCGTCGTCATCTAGAGTCTTTCGGATACTCGGTGGTCGGAATACACTCTTCCGGTGAAGAGGCTCTTGAAAAGTTTGAAGAAGAGGTGCCGGATCTTGTGCTGATGGACATCAGGCTGCAGGGAGAGATGGACGGTATCGAGACTGCGCGGATCATCAAAGAGAAATACCGGATCCCGGTGATAATGCTCACCGCGTATGCCGACGAAAAGACCGTGGAGAGAGCCAAGTTCATTGAGCCCTTCGGTTATATAATCAAGCCCTTTGAAGAGAGGGAGCTGCGGACCAACATCGAGATGGCATTTTTCCGGCACAGACTGGAGAAGAAACTACAAAAAAGCGAAGAGCGTTACCGCAGTTTCTTCGAAGACGATCTTTCGGGGGATTTCGTCGCCGACCCAACCGGCCTTATTCTCGATTGCAACCACGCTTTTTTGAACTATTTTGGTTTTGACTCCCGTGAGCAGGCGCTGCAAAGCAATTTTGACACTTTTTTTTACGACGACCTGCAGTCTGAGCAATTCTGGTCTGACCTGTATCAGAACCATCGGCTGGAGTTTTACGAGCTGGAGTTGAAGAGAACCGACGGATCGTATATTAGTCTGCTGGCCAACCTGGTAGCCTCATCGGATAATGAAGGAAATATCACCGAGATAAAGGGATACCTGATAGATATAACTCGGCGCAAAGAACTGGAGCAGCAACTGCGTCAGTCCCAAAAACTGGAAGCTATCGGGAGGCTCGCCGGCGGTGTGGCTCACGATTTCAACAATATACTCACCGTGATATTGGGATACAGCACGATACTTCGTGAGAAAATGCAGGGGCATAGCTCGGACATCGAGTCGGAGGTTCACGGAATCGAAGAGGCCGCCCATCGAGCTTCGAGTCTCACCCGGCAGCTCCTGGCTTTCAGTCGAAGGCAGGTTCTGAAACCCAAGCAGGTGAGTATGAACTCCCTGATCCAAAACCTCGATAAAATGATGAGTCGACTGATATCCGAGAACATCAGGCTCTCCAACCATCTGGAGGCCGATCCGGATACCGTCTGGATCGACCCCAGCCAAGTCGAACAGGTATTGGTGAACCTCATCGTAAACGCCCGCGACGCCATGCCTCGGGGCGGGAGCATCCGCATCAAAACCGGCAATAAGACGATACAGAACCCCACACCATCACCGATGGGGGAGATTCCGAAGGGCAGTTATATCACCGTAGAAGTGCAGGATACCGGTAACGGGATAGAACCGCATCTGTTGAAAATGATATTCGAGCCCTTTTTTACTACCAAGGAAGAGGAGAAAGGGACTGGCCTTGGCCTTTCTACCGTCTATGGAATAGTCAAACAGAGCAACGGCTATCTGCGGGTAGATTCCAAACTGAACCAGGGCAGTAATTTCACTATCTACTTCCCGCTGAGTCTCAAAGATGATAATCAGGTCGGGGAGAGTACGGACAAACAGCTCAAGCTCAAGGGGAACGAAAGAATACTCGTCGTGGAGGATGAAGAGAACGTCCGCAACTTGGTGAGAAGGATACTCAAACTCTATGGCTACCAGGTTTACTCGGCCAGCGTACCGGAGCAGGCATTGGAGTTGTTGTCGAGCGAGAGTGTATCCTTTGACTTGGTAGTGACCGACATGGTAATGCCACGAATAGGCGGTTTGGAACTGTCGAGAAAGGCCAAAAAAATGAGACCGGAGCTGAAGTTTCTCTATATGTCGGGATACCCTCAGGGGAAGGACGCCGTGGCCGAGAAGGGCATCGACCCCAGCTCACTGCACTTCATCCCAAAACCCTTTTCCCCAGAAAAGTTTGTTCGGGCCGTGCGAAGTATTCTCGACGAAAAACGGTGAACGTGTTCCGCTTCTCCTACAGCCCTCGCTCCGACGCATTGAAGCTTTCTCCATTCTAAGGTATAGTGAGACAAATGAACAGACGAAAGGACCTCATACGTAACTTCTGCATTATTGCGCATATCGACCATGGAAAATCGACTCTGGCCGACCGCTTCATCCAAAAGGCGAAGATAGTCGAGGAACGCAAATTTCAGGATCAGTTTCTCGACAGCATGGATATTGAACGGGAGCGGGGCATTACCATCAAGTCGCAGGCCATCACCATGCCTTACGAAGCCTCCGACGGCAAGCTCTACGAGCTCAATTTGGTCGATACGCCGGGACACGTCGATTTCGCCTACGAGGTATCTCGTGCAATATCCTCCTGTGAAGGCGCCCTTTTGCTCATCGACGCCAGTCAGGGTGTAGAAGCGCAGACCTTCGCCAACCTCTACATGGCGGTGGAGCTGGACTTGGAGATTATCCCGGTGATAAACAAAATCGACCTGCCCAGCGCCGACGTAGAGATGGTCAAGAGGGAAATCGAACACGACCTCGGCTTAGATCCCGAGACGGCGGTGCTCGTATCCGCAAAGACCGGCTTGGGAGTCGATGACCTGCTCGAAGCTATTGTTACGCTGATCCCCCCGCCGGAGGGGACCGACGATCAGCCCTTGAAAGCCCTGATCTTTGACTCCCAGTACGACCCCTACAGAGGCGTTATCGTCCATGTGAGGGTCTTTGAGGGCAGTATCAAGGAGGGCGATGAGATACGGCTGTGGTGGAACAACACGGTCTACCATGTGGAGGAGACGGGAATATTCCGGGTTGGTCGGGAGAAGGCTAAAAACCTCAACGCCGGACAAGTGGGCTACCTCATCGCCGGTATCAAAAACATCGACGATATTCGAATAGGTGACACCATAACCTACAACCAGAGACCCTGCAAAAAACCTCTGAAAGGGTTCAAAGAGGTCAAACCGGTGGTCTTTTCTTCGATTTATCCCATCGACACCAACGATTACGAGGAGCTCCATACAGCCATCGACAAACTGAAACTCAACGACGCTTCTCTGGTCTACGAGAAGGACAACTCCGCCGCCCTTGGATTCGGGTTTCGCTGCGGATTCCTTGGGCTTCTCCACTTGGAGGTAGTACAGGAGCGCATCGAAAGAGAGTTCGGCCTGTCGATCATTTTGACCGCCCCATCGGTACGTTACAAGGTGATCCTAAAAACCGGAGAACAGCTCGAAATCGACAACCCCCTTGAGTACCCCGACCCGATGCAGATCGAGTACGGCGAAGAACCGGTGATCATGGCCAATATCATCACTCCCGCGGAATATATCGGTAACATTATGCAGCTGTGTATGGAGAAGCGGGGAGTCCAGGAGAAAATGCACTATCTGGATGAAAAGAGGGTCGAGGTGAGCTACAAAATGCCGCTGGCGGAAGTTCTTTTTGATTTCTACGACAAACTCAAATCGGTCAGCCGCGGCTACGCCTCCTTCGACTACGAGCTCGCCGGCTACCAACAAACCGATCTGGTCAAACTGGACATACTGGTCAACGGCTCATCGGTGGATGCGCTCAGTCAGCTGGTGCACCGGGACAACGCCGTCTCCCGGGCGAGGGTGATCTGCCGAAAACTCAAGGAAGAGATCCCCCGGCA
>DSBN01000105.1 GCA_011046055.1 Sediminispirochaeta sp.
AGTGCACTTGCACTTTCCAAAATGAGAATGCCTCCAACAGTTAGAAACACAAATCATTGCTATGCAAATGAAGCAAATTCTCAATTTGGAAGTCATTAGACTTCCAAATTGAGAATTGCTCGGTTCCGGTGGAGGTGTCTGGGCACAAACAGCCCATCGGGGTATAATATGGCGCCGGTCGACGGCAGAGGATAGAGGACATGGAGGCAAAAAAGTACCTATCGCTGGTTTTTTATTTTTTTCTTTTCACACACTACCTGCTGGTCTATGTGCTTTTTGTGGCCTTCCCCGTGGATGATGCAATCCACCACATTTTCGATTGGCATTTCTACCTGCTTCTGATCTTCTCCTTTTGCGCATCGACGCTGCTTACTTTTCTTCCCGGCTACAGATCGGGGCTGCTTCTTCTGCGGATCGCCCTCTTTTTTCTCCTCACCTATCCCCTGGGGCTAACGGACGGGGTGAGCATCCTGCTCGCCTTGGTCCTGATCAGCGAAATCGCCTTCTATTTGCCCCTCTCGGCGGCGGGAATCTACATACTGGCTACTTTGTCGGTCGTCTTTTTTCTAGGAGGGGAAGGGTCTGTGTTCGGAATGCTTCGAGGGGCGGTCTCGTCGGAAAACCGACTGGTGGTACTTACGGGATTGCTTTTCTATGCTCTGAGCACGTTACTAGTCCGTTGGTACTTTGAAAAAAATAAGAATCTGGAAAAAAAACTACAACACTTGAACACGGTTATATCCCAACTGTCCCACGCCAACTTGGATTTCCAGCGTTACGTCCATAGTGTGGAGTACTCGGCGGTGAACGGTGAGAGAAGACGTATCAGCCGGGAGATTCACGATACCGTAGGTTATTCTCTGACCAATATAATAATGACTCTGGAAGCGGCCAAGGAACTGATCCGAAGAGACGCGGAAAGGGCAAACGAGGCCCTGGATCACTCTCTTCTCGAGGCTCGGCACTGTCTCGAGGAGACCAGGCAGTCGATGCGGAAGATGAGGAGCCAAGAACTACAAGAGGCGGTAGGGCTGCAGGCGATCGCCCATCTGGCTCGTTCTTTCAGCGAGGCGACCGGTATGGAGATCAAGGTGGAGTATGGGAATGCTCCGGATAGTTTCGGCGGTGAACTGGATCTGGTACTCTTTCGAATCGTGCAGGAGGGTATCACCAACGCCTTTCGGCACGGTATGGCCAGCCAGGTGAGGATAACCCTGTGGATCGAGGCTCGGTATTTGTATATCACCATCAGCGACAACGGAAAGGGCTCCACGGAGATAGTCGACGGGGTGGGGATTAGCGGAATGAGGGAGAGGGTAGAAGCGGCGGGGGGGCAGCTGAGTTTTCTCCCCGGTCCGGACGGCTTCAAGGTACGTTCGGTGCTGCCTTTGGGGGGCACGGAGGAAGGGTAAGTATGGAACGGAGCGGAGAGAAAATAAGGGTAGTCCTGGTGGACGACCAGGTCCTCTTCATCGAGAGTTTGAAGACGGTGCTCGATTTTCGAGCGGAGGATATTGAGGTGGTGGGAGTCGCCCACAACGGCGTGGAGGCTATCGAGGTGATTCGGCGAGAGCAGCCCGACGTGGTGTTGATGGATGTGCGGATGCCGGTGTTCGACGGTGTGGAGGCGACCAAAAGAATCCGCCAAGAGCTGCCGGATATCAAAGTGGTGATGCTGACCACTTTCGATGACGACAACTATGTACGGGAGGCGATGCGTTACAACGCTCTGGGCTATATTTTAAAAAATATTCCCCCCGGCGATCTGATCGAGTCGATCCGCGCGGTGAGGAGCGGAACTATTCAGCTCTCGCCCAACGTGATGCACAAGATTTTAGGAAACGGCCCGCCGGCGGAAGACGGACAAACCCCCAGCAAGCTATCGGTGGCTATGTTCAGTCGGCGGGAGCGGGAGATTATGTACCTGATCTCATTGGGGCTGGACAATATGGCTATCGCCGAGCGGCTCTTCATCGCCGAACAGACGGTGAAGAACCACATCTCCAAGATATACAACAAAATAGGGACCCACGATCGCGTCAAGACCGCCGAGATCGCCCGCAGGCTCGATCTGGCCGCCTACTGTACCTACCTCGACTGAGTTGGGAAATCCGGTACTAAAACGGTACCGTGGTACCATTGCCGGGTGCTCATACCGGTCGTATCATGCAAGACTAGAAAGAAAACGAAAAGGAGGAATGGAGACAATGAAAAAATGGTTTTCTTCCGTTGTCTTGTTTATCTTTGCGCTTTCCCTGGTGTGGGCCGGAGGCCAGTCCGAAGCACCTGGAGAGTCAGAGGAGACGGTGTCCCAAGAGGTAACAATAGAGTTTTGGACTACCCAAACTCAATCGGATCGAATGGCTACGATACAGGTCTTGGTAGACACCTTCGAAGCCTTGAACCCGAATATCAACGTGAAGCTGGTAGCGGTGGATGAGAACGATATGGCCACGCAGATCAACACCGCCGCGGCTTCGAATACCCTCCCGGCAATAATCGAAAGCGATACCGAGAGCATAGTGGCTTTCGGCGCTGAGGGTCTGCTCAACTCCGAGGCCATAAGCGGCCTGATCGAGTCTATTGGGCCGGAAAAGTTCTACAGAGGTGCATTGAGCTTGAACGAAAGCGCCGAGAAGGGAGTGTACTACGGCGTCCCCTATCACGGCTGGGTGCAGGGGATCTGGTACCGCGCCGATTGGTTCGAAGAGGCGGGTCTTGAACCCCCTTCGACCTGGGAGAATATCCTCAAAGCGGCGGAGTACTTTTATCGCCCCGAGATCAACCAGTACGGTATTCTGGTAGGTACCAAGGCCGAAGCCTACACCGAGCAGTGCTTCACCCAGATAGCCATGGCCAACGGGGCACAGCTCTTCGACGCCCAGGGCAATCTCATCTTTGATACACCGGAGATGCGCGAGGCGGTGGAGTACTACGCCGAGCTGGCCAAGTACACCCCCCCGGGACCCCAGACCTGGCGGGCCCGTGATTACTACCTCCAGGGGAAGATGGCCATGTTTTTCTACTCTACCTACATCATGGACGACCTGGCCTTGGAGAGCGACGCTCAGGACTCTCTGACCAACAGCAACTTCGCCGATCTGGAAGGAAAGAGTTTTGACCCCGAGTTGGTGGAAAACACCAGAGTGGCCACTACGATCAGCAAGACTCAAGAGGCGGGCTATGGAACTATTCTGAGCTTTGGTATTCCCGCCCACGGGGATGAGCTAAAAACCGCCGCGGCGGTGAAGTTTCTCAGCTACCTGTTCACCCCGAACGCCTACGTCACTTGGCTGCACATGGCTCCCGGCGGAATGAACCCGGTGCTCAAGGAGATGGCGGTGAACCCGCGTTTTCAAAACGATCCGAAGGGGATTTTCCAGCACTACGGCAAAGAAAAAATGGCTGAAATCATTCAAGGTTTGAACAGTATCGAGACCTTCAGCATCGTCGAAGGAAAGAGGATGGCCGCCGCCAGCACTATTTATTCCAAGCAGATTATCCCGCAGATGATCTACCGCATCACCCAAGAGGGGATGGAGGTCGACGCGGCGATGGATTGGGCTGAAATGGAAATGAGAAAATTGATGGAATAAATGAAAGTCCCGGGGGGAGGCGGTAAGCCTTCCCTCCGGGAAGTTACCGGAAAAGAGAGTCATGAATACAACTAAACTAATGTTTGCCCAGAGGATGAGTCTGCAGGAAAGAGAGAAGGTACTCGGCCTGGTCCTGGTGACACCGGCGGTGGCGATAATCCTGTCGCTCATACTCTATCCGATTATATACAACTTGTACCTGAGCTTCTTCGACGTGAATCCAATGGCCGGAAACACCTATGTGGGCTTGGAAAATCATAGGAATGTGGTGACCGATCCGACCTTCTGGAAATCCGTCTTCACGACCATCGTCTATGTGTTCTCCACTACCATCGGCACCACGCTGATGGGACTTTTGGTCGCCCTGGCGATGAACCGCAAGTTCCCCTTTCGAGGAGTGGTGCGAAGCTTGGTGCTTTTTCCCTACGTGGCGCCGGTTATCTCGGTGGTGTTCTCGTGGCAATTTTTCTTCGATCCGGTCAACGGCATTTTTATGGACCTGGCCTACGACAAGCTGGGTCTGTTCAGTTCGAGGTTCAATCTGATCGGTTCTCCCAGCACCGCGGTCTGGGTGGCCATAGCTTTCAGTATTTGGAAAAACTTCCCCTTCTCCTACCTGATGATCCTCGCCCGTCTACAGGCTATCGACGAGACCCTGTACGAGGCGGCGGAGATCGATGGGGCTTCCGGGTGGCACAAGTTCCGCTTTATCACCTTTCCGGAGGTCTACTTTGTAATGGGGGCGATTATCCTGCTCCGAGTCATATGGAACTTCAACAAGTTCGAGGAGGTCTTTCTTCTCACTGAAAACGTTCGGGTATTGTCGGTCTATACCTACTACAAGGCTTTTGTGGGGACCATGGAATTGGGTCAGGGAGCCAGCTTGGCGGTGATCCAGTTCATACTACTGATAGTGTTCATTCTGTTCTACGTGAAGAGGGTGCTGAAATGGTAAAGAAAACTAGTTTCCTCCGAAAGGCTCTCTTTTTTCTGCTGGTTCTGTCTATTGTGCTTTTCAGCATTTTCCCGTTTATACAGATGATCTCGATCTCTCTGAAGTACCCCGCCGAATGGGGTGACCCCTCTCTGATCCCGAAAAACATCAACCTGGAGGCCTACAAGGAGCTCCTGAATATCGGACAGGAGACGAAAAACGTCCCCGAATCGGTATTGACCTTGCTGGAGGAGACTCCCGACCTCAGCGAGGAGCAGCGGGAGGCGATTCTCTCCAAGTACCGCAGCACCGGCGACGTATTTCCCTTCCTGCGTTACTTTCTCAACTCCTTTCTGCTCTCCTTCTTTGCGGCCTTGGTGACCGTGATTTTTGCGATTTTCGGTGCCTACTCCTTTAGCCGCCTGCGTTTTCCCGGGCGCTCGGTGGTCCAGCGGGGGGTGCTGTTCGTCTATATGTTCGGAGGAATCCTCCTGCTCATTCCCCTGTACCGGATGTTCGTGAGCTTCGGCTGGATATCGATCCCCCAAGGGGCCTTCGTCAGTCTGATGATTATATATATCGTGCAGACCCTTCCGGTCTCGCTCTACATGCTGGGCAACTACTTTCGCACTATCCCCTTCTCCATCGAGGAGGCGGCTCTGATCGAGGGGGCCAGCCGCTTCGGTACCATATGGCGAATCATTATCCCCCTGTCCAGCGCCGCGATCGGAACGGTCTTCATCTACTGCTTTATGATCGCCTGGAACGAGTACCTCTTCGCCTCGGTCTTTTTGAAGAACTACACCGAGCTCTACACCCTGCCGATGGGGCTGAAGGCTCTCTTCACCAGCAAGAACGCCATTTGGGACCGGATCATGGCCGCGTCGGTACTCACCGCTACCCCGGTGATCCTGCTGTTCATGTCGATCCAGAAGAATCTCGCCGGCGGATTGACCGAGGGCGGGGTGAAGGAGTGAGTCGCGGTGAGCTTCGATGAGCCTGCATGAGCCTGAGCTTCTGGGGCCTCGGGTGCCCCGGGGGCCTTGGGGGAAGGAGGCCGGAAGCGGCTGTGAGGCGGACCTAGGGGTATAACGCTAAAAGCTATACCCGTCCCAAGAGCAGGCTCGAGTTGTGACCGCCGAAGCCGAAGGAGTTGGAGAGGGCTACACGGACTTCAGCGCTCCGGTGTTCGGTGAGCAGGTCTACTTCCGGTAGCGCCGGGTCCGG
>DSBN01000282.1 GCA_011046055.1 Sediminispirochaeta sp.
CCGTTTCGTGGGCGTACTGGGACTGGACATCATGCTCTCCGATCTGAAGACGATGGTCGAAGAGATGAACGTACAGAAAAATGGTCGGGTCATCCTCCTGAACAAGGAGAACCAAGTCATCGTCAACCAGTTCGATGATAATGGCGCCGAGGATGACGGTGTCGAGTTGAAGTCCTTCGATCTTTTTGATCCAAAAATTGGGGCAGGTGAAAAAGAGGACTTCCTGGTCACCCTGGACGATGGTCGTCAGTACTATATATCCGAGACGGAGAACCATAGAACCGGCTGGAAGCTCTTCATCGCCCTGCCCTACGAGGAGGTGATGGCCAAGGCTACCGAGAGCATCCGTTACGTAATCTTTATCGATATGCTGCTGATGCTTCTTCTTTCGGTGGTTATCGGATTTTTGAGCAATGTCATCATTATCCACCCGCTGGAGACTATGGTAGGGGTTATGAAACGGCTGGAGCATGGGGACTTCAGCGCCCGGGCGCGTTTGGAAAAAAACGACGAGTTCGGCATCATGGCCGAGCAGTTCAACCGGCTCATCGAAATCGTTCACGATTATCGGATGCGTCTGGAAGAGAAGGTGCGTCGGCGGACCGAGGAGAACGCCGCTTTGCAACAGGAAAACTTGCGGCTCCGGATAATCGAAGAAAAAGAGCGGATCTACGGATATCTCCACGACTCTTTGGGGGCGAGACTGACCAACATCTTTATCTCCACCAATGTGGCTCAATCGGCGGTCGGGAAGGATGCGGAAGTACTGCAAAACATGCTGGCGCAGATAGAGAGGAACACCCAGTCGGGTATCGAGGATCTCAAAGAGATCCTCAACAGCTCGCAAAACGAAGAGCGCAAGATGATCGATTTTCCCAAGGTGCTGGAACACAACATCGGCGAACGACTTCGCCTGAAGCAGATCGAACTGGAGTTTACGGTACGGAACCCGGAGATCATCAACGACCTCGAACGGGAGCGTCGCTTTGAAATTGAGAAGATTTTGCAGGAGCTGGTCAGCAACGTGCTGAAGCATTCCGGCGCCGCTCGAGTACGGCTTTCATTACAGGCGGAGGAGGGAGGGGTACGCATCTTCTTCGAAGACGACGGAGTGGGGCTGGGGGCGGACCTGCGGGAGCTCGTCTCTCAATCCCCGAGTTTCGGGCTCAAAAATATGAAGCAGAGGATTCAAAACTACGGCGGGAGTTTCGAGATTTTTTCCGGGGAAAAGGAAGAGCCGCCATTCGGGGTCAGGGTCGTTATATTTGTGCCCACGGAACAAGCAGCGGAGGGTGATTAGGGTGATCAAGCTGATGATCTGCGAAGATGTGAAGGACGTGCGTGAGGGGTTTCGCTATTTGTTGAATCTGGACGATGAGATCCGCGTCGTAGCCGCCTACTCTACGGCGGAGGAGCTCTTCGAGGGGATGTCATCGCTCGGAGCACCGAATATCGTGCTGATGGACATCGAACTGCCGGGCATGTCGGGAATTGAGGCAACCGGGAAGATCAAAGAGAGATATCCCGGGACGGCGGTCTTGATCCTGACGATCTTCGAGGAGGAGGGCAAGATCCTGAAGGCGATCCAGGCCGGGGCTACCGGCTATATCCTCAAGAATACCAAACCCGGCGACCTGGTGGCTCAGATCAAGACCCTTCATCAGGGGGGCTCTCCGATCAGTCCGAACGTGGCCCGGGTCCTGCTGCACGAGTACCAGCGCGAGCACGGCGGCAAGTCCCACGGCGACTTCAACCTCACCCCAAGGGAGAAGGAGATCGTCCACGGCATAGTCGACGGGCTGACTTACCGGGAGATTGGCGAGGCCTATAATATTTCCGGGGCGACGGTAAAAAAGCACATCCTCCATATCTATAAAAAGTTGAACGTTGGCTCAAAAGTCGAGTTCATGAAAAAGGTAATGAACTCGGACCTCATCTGATTAACAAGAAATACACCAAATGGTGTATATTTCACTCTTTGAACAAGAAAAAAACGCACAAAAATGGGGAATTTGGTTCATTTACGGCGGGCGAAAAGCGTAGTCTAATAATACCATCACTTTTTCTCAAAACATTATTAGGAGGCTTTAGCGTATGAGTGCTGAAGGAAAAAAAGGTGCCTTTGACTGGTACTTCAAGTCAAACCTACTGTTGCGTATCCTGATCGGTCTGGTTCTAGGTGCAATTGTCGGTTTGATTGCCGGGGAGTCGATCATGTGGGTCGCCCCGTTTGGAGACCTCTTTGTCCGTCTGTTGAAGATGATCGTGATGCCGGTCATTTTTACCACCTTGGTGGTCGGCGCGGCCAGCATCAGCCCCGCTGAACTGGGTAAAGTTGGGGTGAAGATTATTCTGTTCTACATGCTCACCTCGGCTTTCGCCGTCGCCGTGGGACTGATCATGGGGAACATCTTCAAGCCCGGTATGGGACTCGAATTGGCTTCCATGGGAGCCGCGGCGGGCAGAGAGATCACCGCTCCGGCCCTGAAAGATACCCTGCTGAATATCATCCCCACCAACCCCTTCGCGGCGATCGTCAACGGTGATGTGCTACCGACGATCTTTTTCGCCATCATTTTTGGAATCGGTATCAGCTACCTGAAGATCAACAAAGACGAGCGGGTGACCAAAGCCGCAGAGATGCTGTTCAAGATTTTTGACGCCGGCGCTGAGGTCATGTACATGGTGGTGCGATGGGTACTGCAGTACGCCCCGATCGGTGTATTCGCCCTTCTGGCAGTCGTTTTTGCCCAGCAAGGAGCCGCTGCGGTCGGTCCCCTGGGAGTGGTCACCGCCGCTTCCTACCTCGGTTACGTCCTCCATATCCTTTTGGTCTACGGCGGACTTCTGGCCATCAACAAGCTCAGTCTGGGCAAGTTCCTTGCCGGAGCCAAAGAAGCCATGATCACCGCCTTTGTTACTCGTAGCAGCGGCGGTACCCTGCCCGTGACCATGCGGGTGTCCGAGGAGAATCTCGGCGTATCTCGAAACGTCTACTCCTTCACCCTGCCCCTCGGCGCGACCATCAACATGGACGGTACGGCTATCTACCAGGGAGTCTGTGCGCTGTTTATCGGCTTTGCCATCGGTATGCCCCTGGAATTGGGCCAGCAGATCACCGTAATAATCACTGCGGTTCTGGCCTCCATCGGTACCGCCGGAGTGCCCGGCGCCGGAGCCATAATGCTGCTAATGGTCCTCAACTCCGTCGGACTACCGGTGGAAGAGGGGTCGGCGGTCGCCGCGGCTTACGCCATGATCCTGGGAATCGACGCGATCCTGGACATGGGCCGAACCGGCGTCAACGTAACCGGCGATATGACCGGAACCGTGCTGGTCGCCAAGAGCGAAGGCGAGCTGGATATGAGCAAATGGGGAAAAGCCGCCTAGTTCGTCCGGACTTGAGGCTCTTTTCATATCACGTCTATTCCTAAAAAAAGAACCCCGGTACGATTCGTCGCACCGGGGTTTCCTTTTATTGGCTTAAAGATAGGGGGGGATGGTCGAACCGAGGGAAAGCGGACTGTTAAGCTCCAGTAGCCGCGGCGGCGATGATATCGTCCACCTCTTGGCCGTTGATCTCCTCGCGCTCGATCAGCGCCTGGGCTAAATCGTCCAGGGCTTTGCGCTTCTCCTTGACCAGCTTGATGGCCCGTTCGAAGCTCCGGTCGATAAGGGTCTTGATCTCGATATCCACCTCCCGGGCGGTCTCTTCGCTGTACTGCTTGCCCCGGGACAGCTCCTCGCCCAGAAAGATGTTGCCCTTCTCGTCCTGCAGGTGGGTGTGACCGAGCTTTTCGCTCATGCCCCAGGCGGTGATCATTTTACGGGCCAGCTTGGATGCCTGGTCGAGGTCGTTCTCCGCCCCGGTGGTTCTGGTCTGGAAGACCAGATCTTCGGCGACCCGACCTCCCAGGAGGACCGAAAGCCGATCCTCCAGCTGTTCCCGGCGGTACACGTAGCGGTCCTCCTCGGGCAGCTGCATGGTGACACCCATGGCCATACCTCTGGGGATGATGGTCACCTTGTGGATAGGATCGCTGTGGGGCAGCTCGTGGGCCACCAGGGTGTGGCCCGCCTCGTGGTAGGCGATGAGCTTCTTTTCGTCGTCGGTCAGGCTGATGCCGGTCCGTTTGAGTCCCATCATCACCGTGTCCCGGGCGTCCTCTATCTCCTGCTCTTCGATACTGTCCTTGGACCGCCGGGCGGCGATCTGGGCGGCGATGTTCAGGAGGTTCTCCAGGTCGGCACCGCTGAAGCCGGGAGTTCCCCTTGCGATTTTTCCGATATCCACGCTCTCGGACATCGGCTTCTTGGAAGCGTGCAGTTTGAGGATGAACTCCCGATCGGCCAGAGACGGGAGGTTGACGGTGATCTCCCGGTCGAAACGTCCGGGCCGGCGAAGAGCCGGATCGAGGATGTCTGGACGGTTGGTGGCGGCGATGACGATGGTGCTCTCGTTCTGCTCGAAGCCGTCCATCTCCGAGAGCAGTTGGTTCAAGGTCTGCTCGCGTTCATCGTGACCGCCGCCGAGGCCGGCCCCGCGGTGGCGACCGATGGAGTCCAGCTCGTCGATGAAAATAATACTGGGGGCGGACTTTTTGGCGTCGTTGAACATGTTCCGTACCCTGGAAGCACCAACACCCACAAACATCTCCATAAAGTCCGAACCACTGGTGCTGTAAAAGGGTACGTCCGCCTCACCGGCCACCGCGCGGGCTATCAAGGTCTTTCCCGTGCCCGGCGGGCCGACCAACAGTATACCCCGGCTGGGACGGGCGCCGAGCTTCTTGTACTTCTCCGGGCTCTTCAGGTAGTCGACGATGTCTTTGATCTCTTCCTTGGCCGAGTCGAGACCCGCCACGTCGTCAAAACTGATCTTGACCTTGGTCTTGTCATAGAGCTTGGCCTTGTTCTCGCCCACCGAAAACATCCCTTGTCCCCGGCTGCGCATGCTGCGCCACATCATCACTCCGAGCCAGACGAAGAGCAGGAGGGGCAGGATGTTGGCGAAGATCTCCCAGAAGCCCTGCTGATTGGCCGAGCGGGTGATAAAGGTGACGTTGTGCTCCTCGATCAGCGGCAGCAGCTCGTCGTCTCCAGTGCTGGGCAAGTAGGTGACGAACTGCACAATAGCGCTTCCAGACACGTTGGTCTGGCTCTTGAGAGTTCCCTCTATGAGGTCGCGCTCCATCTCCACCTTGGCGACGTCGCCCGACCGCAGCAGCTGTTTGAACTGCGAATAACTGATCACGTTCGTACTCTGTTGGGCCATAAAAATATTAAAAAATGGCAGCATCAACAGAAAAATAACTATAAGCCAGGTGAACCTCGAAAAATTAAAGCCCCCCTGCGGCATCCAATTCGGATTCTGCCGTTCGGGCTTGTTCTGCTCCCGCTTATCGTTGCCTTGTTGGTCCATCTAAAATACCTCCACAGTAGAAGGTACTACAAAATCGCCGGAGCGTCCAATCCCATCTAAGCAGGTCCGAGGGAGAATCAGAACTGGTAGGAGCCCCGAATTCCCAGAGAAATACCCCGCAGTCGAGCGGTGAAGGATCTGTTGAAGGGGGTTTCCTTGGAGACGCTGCCGCTTTTGTCAAGCAGAGACTCGGGAAAGAAGAACGAGATCCCCCCGCCGGCGGATTGGGCGAAGAGCTCCGTAGCTGGAAGTAGGATCAATACCACCGATACTATGAGCAAGCCGATTTTTTTCATATCTTTCCTCCTCAAAGTCTTT
Source organism: Sediminispirochaeta sp. (assembly GCA_011046055.1). Lineage (GTDB taxonomy): Bacteria > Spirochaetota > Spirochaetia > DSM-16054 > Sediminispirochaetaceae > DSBN01. The sequence goes on from DSBN01000282.1 coordinate 5,741, forward strand.
ACTATTCAGTC
>DSBN01000158.1 GCA_011046055.1 Sediminispirochaeta sp.
ACGTATACATCGGCGGGAACACCAGCTTCAAGCATATCCATCGCAAAAACGGGGTTGAGGGTAAAACCCATTCCGGCATCAGTCACAGTGGAGAAAACAACGCCGGCATCTACTGTCAGACCATCCATGGGCATTACAGTGAGATCAAGACCCATGATGTAGTCATTTTCGGTATTACCAAACTCAGCTGCTGCAACATCTTTCTCGTATGTATCAACCGAACCGAGCTTGAAGGCCACATCGATCATCCCACCAAGTCCGTCGGCACCGACGATAATTCCAGCGTTTGCTCCGCCGGCCAGATCATTGGTACCAATGGTGGGCAAAGGATCGTTGTCGTCGGCCAGATCAAGTCGAAGAGCCTCGGCGTTGTCATAGTCAAACTCGGGTGCGGTAGAGATCTGCACGTACATCGGATCGAAAATCACGCGAGCGTTGATGTCGCCGATTTCTGCAGTCAGGATGCCGCTGGCATCTGTCGTATTAGCATCAGTCTCTAAAGCCTCAGTATCAGTTGCTTCATCAGCAGCGAGTCCCAGAGCGATATCCTCGATCTTGATCCAGCCGTATACATCGCCTTCACCCTTTTCAACGGTGGTATCGACGAACATTACAGAAACGTCTGCTTCGGCATCGATCGAGAAACCGGTTGTCACGTCGTCGTTCAAGTCAACACCGAAAGTGGTTTCGGCTGAAGCACTAAAGTCCACCACCGGTTCGAAATCGATAGCAAAGGTTCCAACCAGCCCGATGGCAAGCAGAAGTGTTAGCGCAATACTAATTCTTTTCATTTTTTCACTTCCTCCTAAATTTTTGGGACCAGGTCAACGACCCGGTGGTATCCCCATATGTATTATGTCAAAAACAGTATAGCAACCCCCCAACTTGCTGTCAAGGAATTTGCTTTGCTCCGACACTTAAGTCGGTACCCGACCGACTTTTGTTCAGAATTACCCACATCGACGTTCTTGTCAACTGTTTTTTCCAAAAAATTTTCCTATCTTAGTTTATAAAAAAATCCACTTATATTGAAGTGCATTTTAATATCATGATTGTCACTATCGGAACAAACTATAGTTTTCTTAATACCAAGCCGGAAAGAAAGATACTATCGAATAAGCGTACACCGATCAACGAAGCTGCCAAAGAATTGTTGCAAAATGTTGCACTCTCGACGCAAGCCGTGTATAATGGAGCATTCAGGGAGAAAAATGGTTTCGTCTTCCACATGTTGGAACAATATTTTTTTAATCTTTTTTTCTCCTTGCTATAAAAAGGGATAGCTATTTAAATAAAAAGCCATACACATACTACGGCTTTTTATCGAAGAAATGGAGGATAAAATGGCAAAAGAGCGAATCGTTATTGCTTTGGGCGGCAACGCCATCAAACAGGCCGACGAGCGGGGCACCACCGAGGAGCAGTTCCGCAACGTCGACGCCACCGCACGGCAGATCTCAAAGATCATAGAGAAGGGCTACAAGGTGGTTGTCACCCACGGCAACGGCCCCCAGGCCGGCGCCCTGCTGATCCAGCAGGAGGAAGCCGAACCGGACGTACCGGCGCAGACCCTGGCCACCTGCGGCGCCATGACCCAGGGACAGATCGGCTGGGCCATGCAGAACCGCCTCTCCTACCACCTGGCCGCCGACGGGCAGCCCCACCCGGTCTGCACCGTAGTCACCCAAGTTGAAGTCAGCGACGAGGATCCCGACTTCAAGGACCCCAGCAAGCCGGTGGGCCCCTTCTATACCGCCGAGGAGGCGAAGAAGCTGGAGACCGAAAAGGGCTACATCGTCAAAGAGGTCAAGCCCAACACCGCCAAACCCTGGCGCCGGGTGGTCCCCTCCCCCGAACCGTTGTCAATCATCGAGAAAGAGGCGATTAACGCGCTGATCGACTCAGGGGCGATCGTAATAGCCTCCGGAGGCGGTGGAATACCGGTGAAAAAACTCCCCGACGACGGGCTGGAAGGCGTAGACGCGGTCATCGACAAGGACCGAGCCGGCTTCAAGCTCAGCCAGGCGGTAAAGGCGGACAAGTTCATGATCCTCACCGACGTGGAACACGTGTATATCCGCTTCAACACCCCCGAGCAGAAGGAGTTGGGCGAGCTGACCGTCGCCGAGGCGGAAAAGTACCTGGCCGACGGAGAGTTTCTCAAAGGCTCCATGGGCCCGAAGGTCGAGGCGGCGGTACGCTTCGTCAAATGGAGCGGTAAGCCGGCGATCATCACCAGCCTGCACCACGCTATGGAGGCGATCGAAGGCAAAACCGGTACTCGAATCGTACCGTAAGATTTACCCGAGATTCAGGAGCCGCTCCCCGCGGCCCCTACTCGCTATATTTACACTAGTAGAGTTTTTTATTAAATTAAGAAAATGAAACTCGACACCGCCGCCGCGGAGATCGGAATCAGTCTGGCAGCCTACAAGAGGCTCTGCCGACTCTTCCTCGACAACACCGACCGGGACATCCAGACCCTGCACGATGCACTACGCGCCGGGGATACCGGAAAAATCTCGGAGACAGCCCACCATATAAAGGGCGCCGCCACCAACCTCGACCTCGAGGAGCTGGCCGACCTGGCCGCGGAAATGCGTGCCCACGCCGAGGAGGATCACGAGAGGCTCGAGGAAGTTTTATCCCGTCTCGGGGATACCTATAAAGAGATAAAATCGGAGCTCCTGGAACAATTATGAAAAACATCCTGGTAGTCGACAACAACCCGATGCTCCTGGAGTTCATGGCCGAGCTTCTCGACCCCAAAGGGTATCACGTCCTCACCGCCGAGAGCGGACTCGCCGCCCTGCGGACCGTCGAGACCGTCACCCCCGACCTGGTCTTCGTCGACCTCATCATGCCCCAGATCGGCGGCACCGAACTCCTGCGTCTGCTGCGAAACAGACCGGAGCTCGAACACAGCTACCTGGTCATCCTGTCGGCCATCGCCGCGGAGGAACCGGACTTCGATTTTTCCGACCTGGCCGACGCCTACCTGGCCAAGGTACCTTTTAAGCATATGGGCGCCAACGTCTTGAACTTGCTCGAAGATCTCACCGCGGGCCGCACCGAAGAGTACCGCCGCCGCATCGTCGGGCTGGACCAGATATACCGCCGGGACATCACCAAGGAACTGCTCTTCTCCCGCCACCACATGGAGACCATGCTCTCGGGAATATCCGACGGCTTCGTGGAACTGAGCGAAAACCACCAGGTGATCTTCGTCAACGACGCCGCCGCTAGAATATTCGAGATGAGCCGAGAAGAGCTTTTGACCAGCGACTTCCCCGCTCTTTTTCCCGCCGAGACATCCCAAAAAATCGCTGACAGCCTGCAGCGACTCGGTGAAGGGAAAATCGAGCTCGGACGCGGCGCCCCGGTATACTACGGAGAGCGGCAGCTGAACCTGCGCATCAACCCCGTCCGCTACAAGGAGTACCGCTCGCTGATAGTTTTGATCCAGGACATCACCGAGCAGGTCAGGGCCGAACGGATCATCCGCGACGATTTGAAGGAGAAGGAGACCCTCCTGCGGGAGGTCCACCACCGGGTCAAAAACAACCTCAACGTCGTCGCCAGCCTGCTGAGCTTGCAGACCAACTTTCTCGAAGACCCCCAGGCCGGCAAGCACCTCATCGAGAGCAAAAACCGCGTCGAGAGCATGGCGCTGATCCACGAGAAGCTCTACAACACCGAGGACCTCTCCGGTGTCTTTCTCGACAGCTACCTCAAGGATCTGATCACCCATCTCTTGAACAGCTACGGACATCAAAGCGACTCGATAGAGACCACCATCGACATCCCGGAGGTACACCTCGATCTCTCGCTGGCGGTACCCCTGGGACTGATCATCAACGAACTGCTAACCAACAGTCTCGAGCACGGCCTCACGGAGCAGGGCGACGGGCAAATCGAAATCCGACTGGAGTCCGATGACCACGAGGGTCGCTACCGACTGCTGATCCGAGACAACGGCCCGGGTATCCCCGATGATCTGGACCCCGAAGAAAGCGACACCCTGGGACTGCTGCTCGTCTCCAGCCTGGCCCAGCAGATACACGGCAGTTTCGAGCTGAAAAACGACCGGGGGGCTCTGGCGCTCATAGAGTTTCAAAAACATTAATAAGAGTACCGGCGATACCTTAAGCCGATTTCCATTTCTCAACAACAATGTTGAGAAATGGAAATCGGCTAAGTACTCTATGATGGCATACCTACCCCACTTCTTGGGGTTCAGAAGGGGTAGGTATGTTCTGCGGAATACGCTTTATTTTCTATACGTAGCCCTGGTCGATCATCGACTGGGCCACCTTGAGAAAACCGGCGATATTCGCCCCGTCTAAGTAGTTGCCCGGCTCGCTGTAGCGTTCGGCGTACTCCAGACTCATATCGTGGATGCGGGTCATTATTTTTAGCAGCTCTTTATCCACCTTCTCGCGGCTCCAGGGGATACGCGAGCCGTTTTGGGCCATTTCGAGTCCCGAAACCGCGACACCGCCGGCGTTGGCCGCCTTGGCCGGGCCGAAGAGCACGCCTTTTTCTTGGAAAAGGTCGACTCCCTCCTCACAGGTGGGCATGTTGGCTCCCTCGACGACCATCTTTATCCCGTTGTCCACCAGGTTCTTGGCGTCCTTGGGGTTGATCTCGTTCTCGGTGGCGCAGGGGAAGGCGTAGTCGGCCTTGTGGTTCCAGAGGGGGTTGAAATTCGTCACATCCGGGTTGTGGTGATACTCGGCGTGGGGATACTTCTCCTTGTACTCGCCGATTCGACCGCGGCGGAAGTTTTTGAGCTCCATGACGAACTTCAGCTTCTCCGCGTCGATCCCCTCGGGGTCAAATATATATCCCGAAGAATCGGAGAGGGTGACTACCCTCGCCCCCAATTCGTTGAGTTTCTCCACCGTGTACTGGGCCACGTTGCCCGATCCGGAGACCAAGCAGGTTTTCCCATCGAACGTCTCTCCCTTGTTCTCAAGAATCCGGGCGGCGTAGTAGACCACCCCATATCCGGTAGCCTCGGGGCGCAGAAACGAGCCGCCCCAATTGGTCCCCTTACCGGTCATGGCGCCGCTGAACTGGTTTCGCAGGCGCTTGTACTGGCCAAATAGGTAGCCGATCTCCCGGCCGCCGACGCCGATGTCGCCGGCGGGGACGTCGGTATTTTCACCTATATGTCTATACAGCTCGGACATGAAACTCTGGCAGAAGCGCATCACCTCCAGATCGCTTTTGCCCTTGGGATCGAAGTCGGAGCCGCCCTTCGCCCCGCCCAGGCTCAGGCTGGTGAGGCTGTTCTTGAAGGTCTGCTCGAATCCGAGAAACTTCATAATACTCAGGTTTACCGAGGGGTGGAACCGAAGCCCCCCCTTGTAGGGTCCGATGGCGCTGTTCATCTCGACGCGAAACCCCCGGTTGATCTGCAGCTGTTCATTGTCGTCTACCCAGGGTACCCGGAACATGATCACCCGCTCCGGCTCTACCATCCGCTCCAGAATTTTGTGGTAGATAAAATCGGGGAAGGAGTCCATCACTTTTTCAATGGAGCGAAAAACCTCGGTCACCGCTTGAATAAACTCGGGCTGTTTCGGGTTTTTCCGCCTGGTCTCTTCGAGAATTGCTTCAATGCTTACGAACATACGTAGCCACCTCCCTTGTGTTGGTATCACTATTTTAACAAACATGACCCCGCACCTGTCAAAGGCCTAAGCCATAATATGAGTATTTTTATAT
>DSBN01000400.1 GCA_011046055.1 Sediminispirochaeta sp.
AGAAAAGCCGGAGCCGAGGCGGCAGCAAGATCCTCTCCCGCCCCAGCGTGTTTGAGACCCGCCTCATCGAGAGCCCTGGCGGTGGCCAGAAGCCCGCCATGGGAGTAGTCCAGACTGTGGTTGTTCGCCCATCCGACCAAGTTGAAATGGTATTTTTTAAAAACCGAGAGGACCTCCGCATCTGCCCGTGCCCAGGTGCCCCCGCTTGTAGCCGCTGGATAACAACCCCCACTATCCACGGTAGTCTCTAAATTGGTGAGCCGTACATCGGCCCGGCCGATCAGCGCCGCCAGAGCTTCGAAGGCACTACCAGGAGAATCCGGTAAAACTCTGTTGAGAAAACAATCTCCGCTGGCGCAGAAAGACGTTCCATTGGACATTTACTCCGCCTCCCCCGCATCGACGATCCTACCGAACTCCCGGAGGTTCACCGTATTTTTCTCCTTCTCCACCAAAGGCAGCGCCCGCTTGCACTGAGCTACGTAATTCATATCCAGATCCCACCTCCCAGAGCCCTCCTCCATTGAAGGAAGACGATTGAGGATCTCACCGTACGGTGAGACCACGTGCGACCCACCCCAAAAGGTCAATTTGTCCTCCTCTCCGCTTTGGTTGCAGTAGATGAAATAGACCGCTTGGGTCATCGCGATCGCCCGGGAGAGTACTTCCCAGCGCATCTGTATCTCGTAAAGTTTTTCCAAACTGGTAATCGAAGTTGCCGAAGGAGCAATGATAATATCTGGTCTATCCTGCCCGAGAATAATGGACGAACTCAGGTGCCACGCATCTTCGCAAATTAAAAGTCCCACCCTACCATGGCGAGTAGAGAATACATTGAAACTCTCACCGGGGTCAAAATGCAGATGCTCTACCGCGTGTAAATAATCTGCCAGATACACCTTGCGGTGCCGCCCGACCTCCTCTCCCCCTTCGATGTACACAGCGGTAATGTATACTTCTTCCCTGCCAATCTCAGGGAAGCTGATAATCACATCGATTTTACGTTCGCCGCTGATCCGCCTGATCTTTTCGAGGGCCCTTTCCAGCTGCTGCCGTAGGCTCTGGTTCATTTGTTTGCGGATCAGTGAATAACCAGAGAGGGACATTTCCGGAAAAACAACCAAGTCCTCTCCCCGCTTAGCGGCTTCATCAATCTTGCCCATAATTTTTCCTAAATTCGTGTTGATCTCTCCAATTTGGCATTTCATTTGTTCGACCGATACTCTCACCTTGTCCCCCTTTATCACTCGTTGTTTTGTTTGCAGTAAGAAAGGTACCGGCCAGGTCCCTACGGAAGGTTAGAAAGTGGACCTGGCGCGGTACTAAGAAGGACTTATCTACCACACATTTTTATCGTGAGTCTCTTTCCAAAAGATCTTGAGCACCGCTACTACTCCGACGATCAGAGCGGTAATGGAAAAATATACTATAAAAACAAATATTCCTTTTGGCATCAAAAAAACAGGATCCATTTTTTACTCCTCCTCGGCCAGGACCGCTAAATTGAACTCTTTGAATACATTCCAGTCGAACTTATCCGGTCGAATAGTGGTACACAGCACCATCACAATTCCCGATACTACGGTTCCCACCACCGCCGACGAATAGGTGGCGTAGAAGAAATAGCTCAGTTCACCGGCTAAGGTACCGATCAGCATGGCCCATAAGGCGCCTTTCGCACTGGCTTCTTTCCAGTATACACCCAAGATTATCGGCCAGACGGTAGAACCGACCAGAGGTCCGGTGAGCATGAAGAATTTGTAGATACTGTTGAACTTTCCAAGTGCGATCAGCAAACTGATCACGCCGAGGATAACGATCAAGGCCTTGGATACTACCAGCACCTGACGATCGTTGGCCTTCGGATTGATCATCTGGCGATACACATCCTGGGCTAAGAAATCAGAGGTCGACGCCATCAGCGAGTCGGCGGTAGAGGTCAGCGAGCTAAAAACAATGATCAGCACCAGGACGGCACCACCTTTGCCCAGAAGGGTAGACGCGACAATAGGAAACACCATGTTCACCTGGGGTACGAGGAGATTCTGGGCGATCGCGTAGAGCGCCAAAAGTCCGGTGACAATCGGTACGAAGAACCAAATGGCTCCACTGATGTAGAAAGAGCGCACCGTCACCTCTTCCCGCTGGGCGTAGATCCGCTGCCACCATATATTGCCGTGAAATATCTCACCGAAACACCAGAGAGTGGTGTTCCAGGCGAACAAAAGTCCAGCGGGCAACAACAGGTTCATATGACTTGGCGAATTGGCGACAACCTGGTCGTATATGGTCGTCGGAGGAACGTTGATAAAAGCGGCAATCGCCACAATCAAAAGTGTAATCAGGATGATCATGGCCTGAATAAAATCAGTACCAATAACCGCTCGCATTCCGCCCATAAGTGTATATAGAATACACACTACAAATACCTGGCTCATTCCGAATGTGTAGTTTATCCCCGAGAGAGCCTCCAAGAGTATACCCCCGGCCATTCCCTGGGTCACCAGAAATACTATCAAGTAGCTCGTAGACACCAAGATAAATACGATCCATGCGGGCTTACCGAAACGCAACCGCATAAAATCCCCGCTGGTTAGTCCCTGAGGCAGTATCTGCTTGATTCGCTTGGCGATCGGAGCGAAGAAAAACAGACCGAAAGCCGCTCCGCTGTAACCTATGAAGCCCCAAACCCCCAGTTCGTACGACATCTCCGGCGCCGACATGGTCGTATTCCCCGTCACCCAGGAGGCCATTAGGGTCATGATCGACAAGGACAGTCCGACCGCCCTGGACTATACTGACTTCAGTAGACACGTATACTTGAACGATCCAGATGCGGAACAAGGAAAAAATGAAGCAGAAGAAACGATTGTATAGTGACGAGCTGAAGAGCGAAGCCGTCAAAATGGTGAATGAACTGGGGCTCTCGCAAGGTGAGGCTGGACTGCGGTTGTCAATTCCGAAGAGAATCATTGCGAGCTGGGTAGCCGCTGCGAAGTCGGGAAAAGGGCGGTCACGTCCAGGGGATCCGTCGGTGGCTGAGCTTGCCACAGAGAATCAGCGACTTCGCAAGGAGTTGAACGAAGCCCGCATGGAGCGGGAATAATATTTCCGGCGGCGTCGACTCGCCACTCCAAACCGTCCTCCTCGGCCCATTGGATAAACAGTTTTCTCGCCTCTTGATCCTCCTTGCTGAAGGCAAGCCTGGTGATTCCACCGCCGCCAACCGCACCTATTCTTGCCAGCTCCTCGATCCTTCTCTCCAGTCGCGCAAATTCCATACTCATTTTTCCGCCTTTTGGAGCTTGGTGAGAATCGTCGCTGTGTCAGTCACCAGACCGTAGGTCAGATGCATGGAGGCCAAAGAAGCTTGGTGAATATCTTCGCTCAGAGCTGCTACTCCGTCTTCTGGGACCAGCACCTCAAAGCCCCGATCCCCCGCGTCCCTGACGGCGGTCTCAACGCATTCGTTAGTCACAACCCCCGTTATGATAAGCTGCGTGATATCGAGATTGCGTAATACGTATTCGATGGCAGTGGAATTGAAGACTCCCGAGGAGGTCTTCGACAGTACGATCTCATCCCCCTGAGGCGAGACTTGGGGCAAAAAATCCGACTCCTTTGAACCGGGAATCACATGCACTCCGATCCTCTTGTGCTCGAGACTGCGGTCCCGACCGTCCCTGGTCAAGGACATGATCCGAACATGAATGACCTCCATCTCCAGCGCTCTGGCTTGATCCTGCAACTTCCTAATATTTGGTACGACTATATTCTCAAGCCGATCAAAATAGTAGCCAAAAGTGGACGGGTTCTCGACGATGCTCTCTTCGGTAAAAAGTCCGAACCCTCTGGCGGCGTCGCTGTACTGTAGGTCGATACACAACAAAGCGCAATTTGAAATCTTAATCTCCGGAAAGGCTTCCTTCCCGTAGAGCCTCTTAATTGGATCTTGTAGCAGCATGTCTCCCCCCCTATGACTCTAAGTAATAGGAGAATCTCCCCTTCCGGTCAAGAGCAAAGATTATATTATCAGTGTATAGTACTGCCGTTTTGGCGTAAAATAAATTTTCTTCTCCCTAGAACTGAAGCAAAACAGCGTCTTTTGCTCTGTATAGACAGTAGATCCCGTATTATAATAGGAGTATGGACATGAAGGAATTGGCTGAAATGCTGGAAGAAGAGCTCGCCCAAGCCTTTGAGGTAAAAAACCCGCGATCACTACACCGCTACGTACAGCTACTGACCCGCAACTACGTCGAAGCTGAACCCCACGAACGGCAGTTCAACGAACTGAACGGCAGCATCAAGGAGATGCTCGTCTCCATGCAGGAGGGGTTCCGGCGGATGGACGAACGTTTCGCCGCCCAAGACCAACGCTTCGAAGAACGCTTCGCCGCTCAGGACCGGCGTTTTGAATCTTTGCAGAAACAGATGGATGAACGCTTTGCTGCTAGTCAGAAGCAGATCGACGAGCGGTTTGCCGCGCAGGAACGTAGATTCGAAGAGATGAACAGACGCTTCGACAGCCAGCACCGACTCATCAGCCTCGGTTTCACCGCCCTGGCCTTGATCATAGCGGCCTTCAATTTGGCACTGATCCTCGGCTAATTTCACTCTCCTCCACCATTTCCTCCTTGACAGAGGAAATCACCAGCCCTTATATTGAAGGTTAGGAGCGGATTATGAATATTGCAGAAACATCAACCGCCATGTCCCAACACCAGGTGCAGCAAGAGGTGGGAGTACGCCTGTTGCGGATGAACATGGACAACAGCGAACAGCAGGCTCAGGCCATCACCGACATGGCCCGGGAATCCGGTCGTGCCGTGGAGCAGGCAGTAGCAGCCTCGGGCGAGAGGATAGCCGTGCAGGACATGCAGCTCGGCAACAGGATCGATATCACCGTCTGAAGCCGTACTTGTATCGGTTACCCTTGCTCTCATTACCACAAGGTTTTTTCTAATTCTCGGATACGCCCATTTACCACATTACAGCGTTAAGCGCTCAGAACACCGTTTCCGTTTTCAGCTTCATAGTTCAGCTCTCCCGCGTAGTTGTGCAGCATCATCTTCCGAATCACCGGCATCCGGTCCGTTTTCCCCAGAGTCCACATCATCTTGGTCACCACCGCTTCGATACTCATATCGTAGGTAGGTATTACCCCCGTCTCCAGCGTCTCTCTCCCGTTCTTGTACACTTCAAGGTTAGTACCTTGATAAGTACATTGGGTAGTCACGGCGACCGGGATCCCCTGGTCGACTAGGTTTTTCACTCGATCGAGAAGATTCGGATGACTGGTGGGCAGCCCCCCCTTGCCGATACTTTCGATTACCACTCCCCGGTAAGCTCTCTCCTCTATGAGATCTAAGACCTCGCCACCCACCCCGGGAATGATTTTTAGTAGAATCACCTGAGGACAGACATGGTCGTACAGCACCGGTCGATCTACCGGCGGTGGAGGTATATATTCACGAAAGAAGTGTATTCGTTGATCGCTGGCAAAACCGATATCTGGGTAGTTGATGCTGCGAAAAGCTTCGATCGCTCCGCTGTAGACCTTGGAAGCCCGAGAACCTCTGATAATTTTTCCACCGAAGACTACCATAACCCCGGCATACCCCGAAGCAGCTACGATACAAGCGTCAACAATATTTCGTTTTGCATCAGTGGTATCATCCTGAAGTGGAATTTGCGAACCTGTCACCACCACCGG
>DSBN01000104.1 GCA_011046055.1 Sediminispirochaeta sp.
GCATCCTTGAATGGGATATCCAGGTTGTAACGCAAGTCCGCACCCCGGCGGGAGGCTCTGGCGCTGGAGCTCCGTCTTCCGCTGGAACCACCTCCGAAGAAAGAACCGAAAATATCGCTGAAATCCCCGAAAATATCCTCAAAGTCTTGAAAACCGGAGAAGCCATGGGCGCCCCCGCCGCCTGCACCGCCGGAGGCCATCCCTTCGACCCCGGCGAAACCGAACTGGTCGTAGGCTTGGCGCTTCTTGTCATCGCTCAGTACCTCATAGGCTTCGGAGGCCTCTTTGAAGAGCTCTTCCGCCTTTTTGTCGCCGGGGTTTCGGTCCGGGTGATACTTGACGGCCATTTTGCGATAGGCTTTTTTTAGTTCTTCTTTGGAGGCACCTTTCGGCACCCCCAAAACTTCGTAGTAGTCTCTTTTAGCCAAAACTCAGCTCACCCTTTTAATTTTTCTGGTCCTCGTCGTCCACGACCTCGTAATCCACGTCTTCGACGTTATCATCGCCGCTGCCCGAACTGGCCTCTTCGCCGTCGGCGGCTCCGGCCTGAGCACCCGCGTCAGCGGTCTGCCCCCCTCCGGCCTGTTGTCCCTGGGCGCTGGTCTGCTTGTAGACCTCCTCGGCGAGTTTGTACGAAGCCTGTTTGAGCGCCTCGGTCTTTGCTTTGATCTCTTCCGGGTCGTCACTTTCCAGAACCGATTTTAGATCCGCCACGGCCGATTCGATTTTCTGCTTTTCCGCGGCGTCGACCTTGTCACCGTAGTCCTTCAAGGACTTCTCCGTGGAGTAGATGAGGCTGTCCGCTTCGTTGCGGGCCTCGACCTTTTCTCTGGCTTTTTTATCTTCCGCCGCGTGTTCTTCGGCCTCGTGGACCATCCGGTTGATCTCCTCTTCGGATAGTCCCGAGGAGGACTCGATGCGGATCTTCTGTTCTTTACCGGTACCCAGATCCTTTGCCGATACGTGGACAATTCCGTTGGCGTCGATGTCGAAGGTCACCTCGATCTGCGGTACCCCCCTTGGCGCTGGAGGAATTCCCACCAGGTCGAAACGTCCGAGGGTTCGGTTCTGGTTGGCCATCTCCCGTTCACCCTGGAGCACGTTGATCGAAACCGCGGTTTGGTTGTCCGCGGCGGTGGAAAAAACCTGACTCTTGCGAGTGGGAATGGTCGTATTTCGCTCGATCAGCTTGGTGAACACCCCGCCCAGAGTCTCGATTCCCAGAGACAGGGGAGTCACGTCGAGCAGGAGAACGTCTTTCACATCTCCCCCCAGAATTCCTCCCTGGATGGCCGCGCCCATGGCCACAACCTCGTCCGGGTTTACACCTTTGTGCGGTTCCTTGCCAAACACATCCTTGACCATCCGCTGTACCGCGGGTATACGGGTCGAACCGCCGACGAGTATAACCTCGTCGATATCACTGGCACTGACTCCCGCGTCTTTCAGTGCCGACTCACAGGGGCCTTTTGTTCGTTCGATCAGTTCGGATATCATCTGTTCGAACTTGGCCCTGGAGAGGCTGTACTGGAGGTGCTTCGGACCTGAAGAGTCGGCGGTAATAAAGGGGAGATTGATCTCCGTGGTTTGGGTGCTGGAGAGCTCTATTTTGGCCTTTTCCGCAGCCTCTTTGAGTCGCTGCAGGGCCATCCTATCCTGTGAAAGGTCGATACCATGGTCATTCCTAAAACTCTGCACCAACCAGTCGATAATTCGCTGATCGATATTGTCTCCACCGAGGTGGGTGTCGCCGTTGGTAGATTTTACCTCGAATACTCCGTCACCGAGCTCCAGAATAGAAATATCGAAGGTTCCCCCTCCGAAGTCATACACGGCGATTCGCTCTTCTTTGTTCTCTTTGCCCAGTCCGTACGCCAGAGACGCGGCGGTGGGTTCGTTCACAATTCTTTTGACGTCCAAACCGGCGATTTTTCCCGCGTCTTTGGTGGCTTGACGCTGACTGTCGTTGAAGTAAGCCGGTACGGTGATCACCGCTTCCTTCACCTCTTCACCGAGGTAATCCTCGGCGGTCTTCTTCATCTTTTGAAGAATCATCGCCGAAATTTCCTGAGGAGAATACTCCTTGTCATGGGCTCCGATACGAACTTCTCCGTTGGAGGCTTCTTTCACATTGTAGGCCACCATCTGAATCTCTGATGGTACTTCCGAAAATCGGCGCCCCATAAAACGCTTTATCGAATAGATAGTGTTTTCCGGATTGGTGACTATCTGGTTCTTCGCGGGCTGACCGACCAAACGTTCCCCTTTGTTGGTAAATCCGACGATGGAAGGAGTCGTTCGCTGCCCCTCCGCGTTCTGGATAACCACGGGTTCGTTGCCCTCCATGATGGCTACACATGAATTAGTTGTTCCTAGATCGATTCCAATTATCCTTCCCATTATGGCTTCTCCTCTTTTTTATAAAGTCAATAATTTATTCTTCTTTATGATGGTCTTCAATCCATCAATTCCGATCGTTGTTACTCTGCTCTTCCGCGGCGTTTTCTGGACTTCCCTGGTCCTCGCTCTCCTCCGCCGCGGGGCCCGCGGAAGATTCGCCCGCTGCCGGTACCGCAACCTTCACCTTGGCGTGCCTCAAAACTCGGTCATTTAGAAAGTAACCCTTTTGGTAGTCCTCGACGACCGTCTGAGTCTCCACCTCGCTGGACTCCTCCATGTTTATCGCCTCGTGCTTCTGGGGGTCAAACTCCTGCCCCACGCTTTCGATCCTTTTCAAACCGTACTTGCGATCAAGCATATTGGTGAACTGATGCTCTATCAGTTTTATTCCGGAGTGAAAACTTTCAAAATCTCGGGACTCCTCCGAAGACTTAATGGCCCGTTCGAAATCGTCTATTATGGGTACCAAGTCCTGCAGCAGGTCGGAGTTGGCGTATTTAATAGCGTCCATTTTCTCCCGCTGCATCCTCTTTCGAAAATTCTCAAAGTCCGCCTGTTTTCGCAGATACTGGTTCTTCAGTTCACTGTTCTCAGCCTCTAGTTTTGCCAGCTGAGTCTGCACCTCTTCCAGCTGTTTCTCCAGGAGCTCTGTCTTATTGTCTTTTTTTCCTTTCTCTTTTTCTTCGGCTTTAGTTTCTTGTCCCTTCGCCTCGTCGTTTTTTACTTCCTGGTGTTCTTTGTCTGCATCACTCTTCGTGCTCTTCATTACAGTATCCCTCTTTTTGCCGCCAGTTGAATTCACCTCATTACTCTTTTGTGTAATATGAGATTCTATCGGTAATTAGTTCTTTCTTTATATGTTCTGTGTTAAGATACTAATCTCGTCTATAGAGCGTCAAGTTTTTATTAAATTCCGTGTTTATTTCTATTTACGGGGTATGATCTCGAGGATCAACTCGACCTCGCCTTTTGATAGTTTGGTAGCCCTGGCGATCTCGTCGACGCTCCACCCCTGGTGAGCCAGACGGGTGACGACCTCTCGGGCACCCATTGACGGAGCACCTTTACCGTCCTTTTCATCCCGTTTGCCTTCCTTGAGCAGCGAACCGAGGAGCTTGACCTGTTCCTTGGCCTGCGCGTTGATCTCCTCCAAACGGGTCTCGGTCTGGGCCAGCCACTGCCGGGCCTTCTGCATCCGCTCGATTCTCTCCTCGGCGTCTCGAATAATCTCATCCAAAGACCGTATCTGTTCGACCGCCTCATCCACCCGTTCTTTGTTTTCCGAGAGCTTCATTATACGTTCGCTGACATCACTGATCTGAGCGGGTAGCGTCTCGGACCGTTCTCTCAAACTCTCCAGGTACTCTTCAAGCTTTTCCGCCTTTTCGAAGTTGCTGTCCACCTGTTTCAAGGTACTGTCAATGACCTTCTGCCTGTTTTCCAGCCGCTCATACTTCTTCTCGACGCTCTGCTGCAGCTCTTCCAGGTTGCGTATGCTGGCCTGGACCTCCTGTAACGAATCGTGACTATCGGTGACCTGCTCCAATTTCATGTCGATGGTGTGGGAAATGTTGATGAGCTTCTTGAAATCCCCCTCCATCTCCTCGATACGTTTCTTCTCGGCGATGAAACGGTTGAGTTTGTTTCCCACTTCTTCACCGAGTTTTTTGATCGACAGGAACCGTTTTTCCGTCTCCCGTATCTCCGTACTCAGAGATTGCACCCGTTCGATCTCCGCCTTGAGGTCTTCGATACTCTCCTCCAGATTCTCCTTCAGAGAATCCGCCCGGTCAAAAATTTTGGTCTGGGCTACAAAACTCTTTTGCCGCTTGTCAATCTCCTGTAGATTCAGCTGCAGTGTGGTGTAGGCCTCCTCAATCTTGCCGAAAAGCTTACCCTGCATCTGTTCGGTCTTTTCTTTGGTATCCTGGGCGACCCCTCGGAAGTCCTTTATCTTTTTATCCAGCTCCAGCTGGAGGTCTCTATTTTTTTTCTGGATCTCCAACATGTAGTTCTCATAACGTTGGTCGAAATTATCGAAGGCGGCATCGCTTTTCTTCTGCAGCTCCGACTCCAGCTCCAGCACTCTATCGGATATCTCTTTGAGTTCGTTTTTGAGCTTGGTCCGTTCCTCTTGAGTTTGGAGGATCAAGTCGTCCCGCTGGCTTTCAAATTCGGCGTTTAAGACGCTGATGGTGTCATCGACCTCTTTCTTGAGGTTCTCATAACGAGAGCCCATATCCTGCTCCGCCGAATTGACCCTCTGCTCTATTTGGGTGCGCCAGACGTTGAAATCCGCCTCGGTCTGCTCGATGTTCGCCTCCAGATTCTCCCTTTTTTCCTTCACCATCGTCTCGAGTTCATCCAAGCTGCTCTCCAGCTCTCGCCTGTTTCGCTTGATCTGGGCTTCCTTGGCCGACTGGTAATCGGTGAACTCCTTCTGAAAGGCGGCCTGGCTCTGCTGCTTGGCGTTTTCGATCTCCCCTTTGAGCTCTTCCTCCAGGCCGTTCAGCTGCTCTCCGGTATGCTCCATCCTGCTTTGGATTCTATCCTGAAAGGCCTGTACTTGATTCTCAAACTTGTCCTGCTGCCCATATATTTTTCCCTGGAGTTCGTTCAGACGCTCACGCAGCGCGTCGCTGTACTCGTCCTCGATACGCTGGCGCTCCATGGTCTGCTCCGTCTCCAACTCCGACAAGCGGTTTCGTACCTGTACCTGCCACTCCTCGAATCTGTTGTCCAATTTGTCTGAGCGATCGTCGAGATTTTTGAAAAAACTCTCTTCGAACTCCTCCAGACGCGATGAAACGTTCCGTGCCGCTTCGTCTTTCAGACTTTCCAGACGGCTCTCTACCTCGCTGAGCGCGTCATGCATAGCTTGGATATCCTGCTGTGCTTTGTGGTACTGCTGCTCCCGTTCACTCTGGAGCTGCTGGTCGAAATCTTTGAAGTCCTGTCGTATTTTCTGAGCTACTTTGTCCATGGCCTGACGGAGATTCTGGTCCAGCACGTCTATTTCCTGACGTGCATCCTCCATTTTCCCAAACCGGTAGCTCATTTGCTCCTCGTAGTCGTGAAGCTGGCTCTGCAGTTCGGTGATTCTTCGTCGCACCTCTTCGCTGATCGTCTTGCTGGTCTCTTCGACTTTGCTTTGACGGTCCTTGATCTGTCCTTCCAGCTGGACTTGACTTTTCTTCAGTTCCGTCTCGAGCCGATTCTGGTCGCTTTTCAGACCCTCCTCGAGCTGAGTCAGATTGCCCTTCAGTTCCGTCTCGAGTCGGTTCTGGTCGCTTCTCAGCTCCTCTTCTATCC
>DSBN01000307.1 GCA_011046055.1 Sediminispirochaeta sp.
CTTGAATATTAAGCCTTGTTCCGTCGTGCTTCCAGTATGCGTTGACGTTTTTCACGACGCTTCTGCTTCCTTTTTTCCTTTTTTGCCTGTCTCTTGTCGGACATACGGTTCAAGATCGCGTAGAGCACGGGTATGAGAAAAAGAGTCAACAGCGAGCCCACGGACAAACCGCCGACCACCGACTTTCCAATAGGCGCCACCAGTTCCGAGCCCTCCCCAGGGAAGAAAGCCATCGGAATAAGGGCCAAAATTGTGGTCAAGCTGGTCATCAGGATAGGCCGTAATCTGTTCCCGCCGGCGGCCACACAGGCGTCGTGGATCGAGAGGCCCCGCTTGCGCAGCAAGTTGGTATAGTCCACCAGCACGATACCGTTGTTGACGATAATTCCCGCCAGCATCACCAGTCCAACGGCGGTGAGCAGACTGTAGGTCTCGCCGGTGAAAAAGTACAGACCGATAACCCCGATCAAGGAGAGAGGAATGGTGAACAGAATGATAAAGGGATCGAGAAAGGATTCGAATTGGCTGGCCATCACTCCGAAGACCAGAAAGATCGAGACCAGCAGTATGTAGATGAAACGCTGTCCGTATTTGATCAGTTCCTGGTACTCCCCGGAGAACTCGATCTGCACGTCCGGTTCCGCCGGGATATTCTCCCGCACCAACCGTCGGACCCGGCTCTCCACCATGTTGATGGGTACCCCTGGAGCCGTCCCGGCGGTCACATGGATCACTCGGGCCTGGTTCTCCCGGTTGATATTCACCGGGCCGGTGGTCCGCTCGTAGGAGGCGAAGCTGGCCAAGGGGATCCGCTGTCCCGAGTTGTTCAGTACAAAGAGTTTGTCCAGATCGGGCAACGCGTTACGGTCGCCCTCGGCCAGAAAGAGCCGGATGTCGTACTCGGTACCCCCCTGACTGAGCTGGGAGGCGGTAATACCGTCGATATTGGCCCGTATTTCTTGCCCCACTCCGTGCACGTTGAGTCCCAGGTTGTAGAGCCTGTCTCTATCGATAAGAATCTCGACCTGGGGCAGTCCGTCTTTCAGATCCACCGTCGGCTCGGTAATCTCAGGGATCTCCCGATCCAAGAGGTCCCGGATCTGCTCGGCAATCACCTTGCCCTTCTCCAGATCTTCCGTCTTGACCAGTATATCCACTGGACTGGCCCCCATCATCGGACCGCCGCCCATGCCGCTGAAGGAAAACTTGGCCGAGGGGAAGCTGTTGAAATGACGGCGAAGCTTCTGTTTGATCTCTTCGGAAGAATCCACCCGCTCCTCAAAGGGCGGCAGCTGGACCTGCAGTGTGCCCGTGTGGCTCTCCACCGCCCCGGCGAAGCCGAAGAATCCCCTTCCCCCGACTTGAATGATGAGTTGTTCGTAACCCGACACCTCTTCTTTGACCATCTCAGCCATTTGCTTGAGCACCGCCTCGGTGTACTCCAGTTTGGTACCGATGGGCATCTCCACCTGGAGCTGCACCATGTCCTCGGCCATACTAGGCAGAAACTCGAAGCCCGCCGTCGTCAGGGTCGCCCCGCTGACGACCAACAGCACGATTACCACCAGAATCACCAGCAGCTTGTGTCGGAGGTTGAAACGCAGCAGCTTTTCATACCCCCTCTCGAGCCCTACAAAAAAACGATTCATCAGATCGTCCACCCGTCTCAGCAAACCGGTCAACGGTCGCTGCCGCCGACTGGTCAGGGGCAGGTAATGGCTCGAGAGAACGGGAATCAGCAACATCGCCACCGCCAGCGAACTGGTCAGGGATATCACCACGGTGAAGGACAAGCTGGCCAGCAGCTCGCCAGTCACATCCAGCTGATTTTTAAAAAGTGCCACCGGTGCAAAAACACAGATCGTCGTCAAGGTGGAGGCCACGATGGCGTTGATCATCTCCTGGGTACCCAGAATCGAGGAGGCGGTCAGCTTGGCCCCCTTCTCCCGATAGCGGTAGATGTTCTCCAGTATTACAATGGAGTTGTCCACCAGCATCCCCACTCCCAGAGCCAGTCCGGCCAGGGTCATGATGTTCAAAGTCAGGTCGGCAAAGTACATCACCATCAAGGTGACCACCAGACTGATGGGAATGGTCAGGGCGATGATAAAAGTACTCTTGAAGCTGCGGAGAAACACGAAGAGTACCAAAACGGCGAAGAGCGCCCCCAAAATCGCGCTTGAAGAGACCTGGTTCAGAGAAGACTTAATAATATCGGTGGTGTTGAACAGCTCCGAGACCTGCACTCCTTGGGGTACCTCCTGGTTGATTCGATCCAGACGCTCCCGAACCCGTTCGACCGTCTGCACCGAGTTGGTGCCGCTCTGCTTCTGCACCACCACCTGTATACCCGGCTCACCGTTGATAAAGACCAGACTCTCGGGGGTCCGCAAACCGTCGTAGACCTCGGCGATATCCCTCAAGCGCACAGTCCGCATGCCCGCGCCGTTGATACCGCCACCCATTGCCGTACCCATGGAAGCCGCCTGAGAGGATGAAGAGGCCTTGTAGGCGATGACCGTGTTTTTGATCTGTTCAATACTCTGGTAGCGCCCGCTGGTGAGAACCAAATAATTCTTGGTCCCCTCGGAAATACTTCCGGCGGATATCTGCACGTTCTGCCCCCGCATCATATTGGCTACTTGGGTCATGGTCAGACCGTAAGCGGCCAATCGGTCCTGGGGGATCTCCACGCGGATGATTCTCTCCCTGCCACCGGAGAGACTGGTCATAGCCACCCCCTCGACCTGCTCGATCCGGGGCTGCACGATATCCTCGGCGATCTGCCGCAGCTCCGCTGCGGTCCTCGGACCTGACACGGTGAGACCCATGATCGGAATCATCGACGGGTCGAACTTGAAGATCATCGGTGACCCGGCTCCGTCCGGTAAATATCCCTTGATAAACTCCAGACTGTCCCGCACGCTGTTGGCCGCCTCGGCCATATTCGTACCGTAGGTGAACTCCAGCATCACCATGCTGTTGCCCTTTGAAGAAGTGGAGCTAATGTCACGGACATTGCTCACGTTGCTCATGGCCCCCTCCAAGGGGCGGGTGACGCTCTTTTCTACCTCCTCTGGACCAGCACCCTCGTAATCGGTGAAGACCACCAAGATCGGCGGTTCGATCTCGGGATACAGATCGATGGCCAAGTCGGTAGCCGAATATATACCCAAGCCGATGACCAAGAGAAAAATGACAAATATCGTGGTCGGTCGGCGTACAACCGTTTTTGTAATACTCATAGATTACTACTCCAAGGTATCTTTATCACCCAGAGCTTCGAGCCGTTCTACAACCCTCACTCTGGAACCGTCTTCGAGCAGAGTCTGACCCCGGTATACCACTTCCATCCCCGGTTCAAGACCCTCTAGGACTTCCAACTTCTGGTCGATCTCAATACCCGATCGGATTTCAATCCTCCGAGCCGGCTCTGAATCTTCCTGCTCGTCCTCATCGACCACGAATACATACTCGCTGCCGAAACGCTCCACTCGACACTCCGCGGGGATCAGCACTCCCCGTTTTTCCTGGGTGATCAGCTTCACTTTCCCAAACATTCCGGCCTTCAACACCCCATCACCGTCGTTCTGAACGCTCAGCTTTACTTCCAACGTTCGGGTCTGAGGGTCTACCACCGGGCTGAGTTCTCGAACCCGTCCCTGAAATACTTTGCCCGGGTAAGCGGCGAATTCTACCTCCGCCGGAAGCCCCACTCTCATCAGCGAAAGGAACTTCTCCGCCACGTAAACCCGCAGCTCCAGCTCCTCCATATCGCTGATCCGTACCACCGGAGTCTGCGGACTCACCGTCGCCCCCACCTGGGCGGGGATACTGGTAATGGTCCCGCTTATCGCCGCCTTGACCGGACTGGCGGCAAACTGCATCCCCGGCCGGGACGGATCTACCTCGGCGATCACCTGGTCCTTGCGCACCCGCTGGCCCACCTCGACGTAGACCCGGGAAAGCTTGCCAGAGATCTCCGGATAGGTATCCACCTGGGTTCGAGAGACCAAGTCACCGTTCAAGTCAATGTAGTCGCGGATCTCTCCCTCGCTGGCGGGAATCGTCGTCACCGCAAAAACCGTTTGTTCCTCCTGCCGCGTCTCCGGTGCCCCTTCCGCCGGCTCTGCCGATTCTCCCTTCTCGCCGAAGGCTCCGCAGGATCCCAGTAGCAGTACCATCGCGATCACGCTTATTCCCAAAGTCAAATGCAAAACTCTTTGGCCTTTTTTTCTATTCTTATTCATCTGTCTCATATTCTCTGACTCCCTCTTGTCTAATTCTTCCGTTCACCCCTCACTCGGAGAGCTTTTCGATTTCAGTGTTCAGCTGGTACTCCAGATCGATGAGCGCGGAAAGGTAGTTGTAGCGCTCCTTGAGCACCTCCAGCTGGGCGGATTTCAGCTCGATTTCGGCATTCTGCACTTCCAGCAGCTCCTGACTCCCGGCATTGTAAGCCTCCTCGGCCATCTCGTAGGCCCGCCGAGCCCGCTCGACATTCAGCAGCAGCGTGTCGATCGTGTCCCGAGACTTCTCCAGCTGCCTCACCGTAGAGTCGATCTCCATCTTGGCCCCGCGGATCGTCTGCAAGAGCCCCAGTCGGGTCTTCTGAATATTGTCCTCCAGCTCCCGCATACCAATCTGGGTCTGGGAAAAAGGCAGCAGCCCGTCCAGCGACATAGCCAGGGTCAGCCGAAACATCCCGCTGCGCTGATTCCACTCCGCCCCGTCGCCAAACCAGGGGTCCGCCCAGGGATCGCCGACCAAACCGGGGTCCATATTGAAGCCCAGTATCAGCTGCGGCGTGTAGACCTGCAGCTTGGTCGCTTGCAGCTGGTTTTCCAGAGCTTCTATTGTGCCCAACATGGACCGTACGTCCAGTCGATCGGTCAAGTACTCTTCGATCAACTTCTCCGCATCCACCGTCACCGCCTCGGCCTCGATGGAACCCTCCAGCTCGATCTCTCGGTTCATGTCCACGCCCAAGCTCATCTTGAAACCCTGCAGAGCCTGCTGATACCCCAGATCGAGCTGCTTCAGCTGGGGCTTCATGTTCTCCCAAGCCACCCGCGCGCTGAGCACCTGCAGCTCCGGTACCATACCGTTCTCGTAGTTGATCTGGGCCTGCTCATAGCGGCGCTGGGCGGCGTCGATGTTCTCCTGCATCAACGCCCGATTCTCCTGCATCAACAGCAGGTTATAAAAGCTCTTGCGCACATCCCGCACAACCCGCCGTTGGGCCTGCTCGTAGGAGATCCTGCCCTGCCGATAGTCGATCCGGGTCCCCAAAATCCCATTGTACATCGCCAGGTTCAAGGTCAAGGAAAAATCGAGCCCCGCCGAAACCGACCATTGGGGAAGGTTGGCGGATTGATACGCCGGTATATCGGTGTCGGGAGGCACCTCCTGAAAACTAGTGAGCACGTCCATACTCTGCGCCTCGTTCATCCGCCCCATGGTCCCGCTGGCCTGCACCGACGGAATGAAGCGGTTCCAAGCGTAGTCCGCCGCCCGCTCTTTGATCCGCAGGTCCACCGCCTCGGTCTTCAGCTGCAGATTGTTCTCCAGTGCCGTCCGCACCGCCAGCTCCTCGTCGAGCAGCAGTACCCCTTCCGGTCCCGCCTCCTGCTCGAGATCCCCGGAGACCTCGAGCCCCACCGGTGAGCCCGCCTCGGCCTTCTCGACAGCCTGTCGTTCCAATTC
>DSBN01000361.1 GCA_011046055.1 Sediminispirochaeta sp.
CTGCAAAGGGGGTATCATCATGGGCCATGGGAAGGATCAAGAGCGGGCGCTACAATTTTCTCTTGTACCTCAGTTTTCTGGCTTTCATCAGCCTGGGGCTCCCCGACGGCCTGCTGGGGATCGCCTGGCCCTCCATGAGCGGGAGCTTCGGGCAGGCTCTGAGCCGCCTGGCGCTTCTCCAAGTGGCCATGACCTCCGGCTTTTTTCTCTCCAGCACCAATACCGCGCGGCTGATACGACGACTCGGAGTAGGCCGGCTGCTGGTACTCAGCAATACCCTGGTGGCGACGGCGCTTCTATTGTACGTACTCGCCGAGCACTGGTACCTGGTGGTCTTCGCCTCGGTGCTGCTGGGTACCGGCGGCGGGGCGGTCGACGCCGGCCTCAACACCTACTCGGCGGAGCACTTCAGCAAGGAGCAGCTCACCCTGCTGCACGCCTTTTACGGCTTCGGTGCGATGCTGGGACCGGCGATAATGCGCTTCATCCTGATCCGCGAAATGCCCTGGCAACGAGCCTATTTTTTTACTTTTCTGTTGATCTTCGGGCTGTTGATTATCTTTTTTTTATTTCGTCGAAGCTGGGACGACCCCGGGAGGCGCTGGGATGAGGCCGATCCTCTGGAGTCCCGAGCCGCTCCTGCAGCGCCAGGAGCTGAAGGACCCTCGGTTTTTTCTAGGCGGGGAGTGGGGATTCCGCTGTTTTTTTTCTACACCGGATTCGAGGTGACCGTCGGAGCCTGGAGCTTTAGCCTCTTGAGCGTCGGACGGGGTTTTGATCCCGGTATCACCGCCCTGTGGGTCGGCGGCTACTGGACAGCCCTGACTGGGGGACGGATTTTTTTCGGCTTCGTGGGTCGGCGCTGGTCCAGCACCGGGATCATCGCCGCGATGCAACTACTCCTCTCCTTCGGGTCCCTACTGCTGCTCCAGCCTTGGTGGAGCATCGGCGCCTTCATCGCCCTCCCGATCATCGGCTTCTCCTGTGCACCGCTCTTTCCCCTCTTCGTCACCCTCACCCCCCACGTGGTCGGGAAGGAGTCAGCGGGACGTTTCATTGGACTGCAGGTGGCCGCGGCGAGCATCGGCGCGGCGGCAGTACCGGCCCTGGTGGGGCTCTTGGTGGAGTTCAGCTCCCTGGAGGCGGTGGTCATGGTGCTCCTGGCGCTTAGCCTGCTGATAATCGCGATCTATCGACACTGGCTGCAAGCTGCTTCGAGGATCGACTGATTCCCAGCCGGCAAGTCTCATTGTCGTCTTTTTTTCTGACTTTTTTACTAGTATTTTTAAAATATGAAAACTACACGCTACCTTGACTTGCAGGGTGCGCATTGCGCCTCCTGCGCCTACAGTATAGAGAGAATCGGCCGGAAGATGAACGGCGTGAGCGATGTACGGGTCGACACCTCCGCCTCGCGAGTCGAAGTCTCCTTCGCCGACAGCGACGAGGATCAACAGCGATCGAGCCTGGAGAAGATAATCCAGGTGGTCCGCAGGCTGGGCTACGACGCGGCGGTCGCCGAATAGCTTCGCCGTCTCTGGTGAAAGCGTCCGTACTCTACAGCGATGCCCGACGCCGGTAGAGCTCCTCGGTGTGGGGGAGCAGGCGGTCCAGGATTCGCCGCAGCTCCTGTTGATCATCCGCCGATAGGGGCGCGAAGAGCTGGAGGAGCCTGCGGGCATCCTTGTCCTGTCGGCCGCGCCAGTATCGGCGGTGCCGGTTGGTGAGCGCAATCCGATGCACCCGCCGGTCCCGGGGATCGGCGGTCAGGCTCAAGAAGCCCTTCTTTTCCAACACCCGGGCCATCCGCATCACGTTCTGGTGGCTGGTCAGAATCGAGTCGGCCACCTGGGAGACCGCCGGCGCCTCGTCGAAGTTGCTCTCCAAGACTCCCAACAACAGGAGCTGCTTGGCTGTCAGCCCCTCCTCCTTCAAGCCGGCGTCCAATATACCCTCCCAGTAACGGGAGAGCTGAAACAGCTTCCTCATTATCGAGCCGAGTTCGCGGGCTTCCATCCCTTAACCCTCCGGTCCGAAGTACTCGAAGCTGATCTCCTCGATCCGTCCGCGCCAGTAACTCCTGCGTCCCTCCGGAGTGAGCCAGGCTACCTCCCCGCTCATGGGCACCAAGATCCCGTCCCGTCTCTGGTAGTCGCTCCAGCGCCCCTCCCAGGGGGTGGGGATCATCTCTCCAGCTTCGGCCCGCGGACGCTCTTCGGCGTAGACCGACTCGATCAAGTCCTGGGCATTGAATCGAAACAGCAAGCTCAGCTTGTGCCCTTGGTCTTCGAAATGGGCGACGGCACTGCGGCTGTCCGCGGCTTCCCAACGAAGGCCCTGGCTCGGCAGCAGGGCGGTGGGGTACCACGCGGCCTCGGCGAGGTAGCGCATCAACTCCGCCCGGTCGGTATCCGCGGTACCGTCGTAGTCGACTACGGTGAAAAGTCCCAGAATACGGCCCTGCAGAATCCCTCGTCCGACGATATAGGCGTCGTGGACCCAGACCGGCAGCCCCGGGACCATCTCTATCCGTCCCTCCCAGTCGAAGCCCGGATTTCTTGTGATCACCCGCTGCCGCGAAGTGAAGGGCTTCCACTGCTCGCCGGTTTCACTCATGTTAAAACTGCCGTCGTGCCGTAGAGTGACCGCGCTGATTATGGGCTGTCCCGGAGAGAGCACCTTTCGGAAATAACGGCGGACCGGATCGGGGAGGGACTCTATCTCCTGAGGATCGTAGCGCGTGACCTCCACGTCTTCCACCCGTTCCCGCTCCAACTGGTCCAGGAGCTCCTCCCCGACGGCCTTCCGCCGAATAGTGCCAAAAAACACCAGCGTCGCCACTAACAGCACAACCGCAGTCACCACAATTATGAAGACTTTCATGCCCGATCTCTCCTTCCTGAAGTTCGCCTCATCGAAGCCGCCCCTGGTAGAGCGTGAAGCCGACA
Organism: Sediminispirochaeta sp.; assembly: GCA_011046055.1. Taxonomy (GTDB): domain Bacteria; phylum Spirochaetota; class Spirochaetia; order DSM-16054; family Sediminispirochaetaceae; genus DSBN01. The sequence goes on from DSBN01000361.1 coordinate 2,949, forward strand.
AGTCATAAAGGTAATATATTACCTTTGATTCAAAAGGTCAATCCTCACGGCAATATCGATCTTGGCTGAATCTTGTCAGACCATAGATCTCTTATTTCCAGGTCCGCCCAACTGTCAATAGCCGCTGCTTTCAAACACCCAAGACCACTTTCACCGTACTGAAGTAGATGAGAAGACCGCTGATATCGACAACCGTAGTTATGGCGGGACTGGCCACGAGGGCTGGGTCGAGTTTGACCTTGTGTGCCGCCAGGGGCAGCAGCGCCCCGATGAGGGTCGAGGTCACCACCTGAAGTCCCAAGGCCAGTGCAATCGCCAGTCCGATCAATCCGATCGAATACTCCGGTCCGTCGATGCTAGTCCCGCTGTAAAGCAGCACTCGACCATAGGCGATGATTCCGAGCAGCAGTGCCAGCATCAGTGATATTCGAAGCTCTTTCCAGAGGATCCGAAAAAAGTCGCCCGAGACAATTTCGTCCAGCGCCAGAGCCCGCACAACCAGGGTAGCTGCTTGACTGCCGGTATTGCCGCCGGTGTCCGCCAACATGGGCATGAACGCCGCCAGGATAACGAACTGATCGAGAAGCGTCTCAAAGCTCTGTACGATAAATCCGGATACCAACCCGATTACCGCCAGAGCGACGACCCAAGGAAAACGGTTTCGAAAATGGTTCAGCACCGGCGTCTTGATGTAGGAGATCGGCTCGTGACCTCCGGCGATGGCCATCAGTTTCTCCATGTCTTCGGTCTGCTCATAGGTCAGAATGTCCATGGCGTCGTCATGGGTGATGATCCCCACCAGGCGCTCCTGCCCGTCAATCACCGGGAGAGCCAGCAAGTCGTATTTTTGGATCAGATGGGCCGCCTCTTCCTGATCGTCGTTGACACGACAGCGGATCGTCTCCTTCTGCACTAGGGTATCGATTATTTCTCCCCGCCGGGCAGTCACCAGGTCTTTGAGCGAGACAAAACCCAAAAGGCGATGCTGATCGTCGACGACATACGCGTAGTAGATGGTCTCTCTGTCCGGGGCTACATCCCGAAGGTGTTCTATCGCCTGTCCGACGGTCAGGCCGGGCAGTACGGTGGCGTAATCTGAGGTCATTACCGCGCCGGCGGTACCCTCCTCGTATGCTGAGAGACGACGAATATCTTCCCTCTCGGCCTGGGCTAATGCAGGCAGCACAGTCTCCCTCTGTTCATCGCTTAGATGTTTGAAGAGGTCCGCCCTATCGTCGGGTGCCATTTCCGCCAGAAGCTGCGCGAATTCTCTCCGATTTAGAAAGTCCACCACCTGCAGCTGATAGCCCTCGTCGAAATGGCTGAATATATCGGCCATGAGCGTTGGATCGAGATGCTTCAACGCATCCCATAACCTCTGGGGGTCCAAGGTTTCGAGCTCTTCAGCGACGAGGGCGGGGTGGCTCTCCCCGCAGACCCGCCGCAACTCTTCGAAATCGCCGTTCTCCAGCAAGACGGGTATACCCAATTTTGTCTCTTGGATTGGTGGATTCATATTGTACCTCCGATTCAAGCCCCATCGAGGCTCGCTTACCGGAGGTTAGAGAGAAGTCCGGAGAGAGAAGCCCCGAAGAGGCGTGGGAGAATGGTCTCCAGGGTCGTCCGAGTCGTACGACTCAGTCTGGTCGCAACAAGTGATCTTGTCGGACTCGTTCATCAGGACTCCTCCTTGTATAGGCTTTAGATTATGATGCCTCAAAGTGTATCAGCTGTCAATAATTAAAATGGGACTGCCCGCTTTTCCGCTGCTCTTTTAGAGGTTTCATAAGCCGCTCATCGGGTAAACGAAGATACAATTTTTCAGCTGGGATCGATTTCAAAAACCTTTACCGCTTGGGCGCTTATGCACCTGGCGGAAAATGGCGTTCTGGAGCTGGATACGCCGGAACTCACCTCTCTACTTGAAAGTGAGGAGCGCCCTGACCAGCTCGTGCAGAGCTCGAGGGAAGCTTTTCTCTACTCGAACCCGGGCTATGCCGTATTGGAACTGCTTATCGAGGAAGCTTCCGAGGGTACCAAGATTGTAAGTCACGAAGGTAATCCACATCGACGGTAATCAGGTCGGTCTACATGCGAAATGTCTCTATAATATCCTACTGAATAATCGTTCCGTCCTTGATCAAAGTTATATAAAGGCTGAGATATACATCTCCGCTGGGGCGTTCTATCATGGCGGCCAGGTAACGAAACCCCTTGCCCACAAAAGTAGTCAGTCGGCTGCTTTTCCAATAGATTCCTCGCCCCGTTTACCGTGCTGTAGAGCTTCCCCGCAGGGAAAGCGTACCAGAAAACAGGTGCGCTCTCCTGACTGGATACTCAAGTCTCCGTCCAGCTGCCTGGCCAGGACCGACACCAGCTGCAGCCCCAGGCTCTCGTTTTTTCCCAAGTCAAAGTCCTCGGGCATACCCGGGCCGCTGTCACAAACCGCCAGCTCGACCAGCTCCTCCTCCTCCTTCTTGGAGAGGCGGATCCACACCTCCCCCCGACCTTCGCCGGTGAGGCCGTGCTTCATCGCGTTGGTAACAAGCTCGTTGAGGATGATCCCACAGGGAACCGCCCTGGTGATATCCAGCTGCAAATCTTGAACCTCCGTATGGATATCCAAGACTTAGACTTTTTGGTAAAAATTTGACAGTTCCCGAACCAGATTACTTATATAAAAAGACATATCCACCCGGGTCATGTCCTCGGTGCTGTAGAGGTCCTCGTGGATCATGGCCATCGAGTAGACC
>DSBN01000098.1 GCA_011046055.1 Sediminispirochaeta sp.
GCAGAAGGCTGACCACGTTGTCCAGGGGGATGTAGTACTTCTCCTCGTCGTAGCGGTCATCCTGGTCGGTTTCCACCACCAGCGCATCTCGGTAGTAGCTGCCCGGCTCGCCGTAGATCACCGGCAGGCCCAGGGAGAGCTTGAGCTTCGGGGCGACGGTACCGCTCAAACCCAGCACCACGTCCCCGGAGTGGTCCTGGTAGGCGTGGCGCCAGCGCAGGGCCGGCCGCCATTTTCCCCCTCCGATCCTGGGCATCCGCAGCGCCAGCGCGCCGTAGTGCCCCAGCCCCTCGGCCACGGAGGAGTCGAAGCGGTACTCCCCGACCAGGGTCCAGTCGGAGGAGTCGCTGTCCCAGACAAAGAGCCCGTCGGCCTGCCAGCGGCTCTCGCCACCCCAGGGCTCGCCGCGGTCCCAGTGTCCCACAAAATCGGCGGCGAGCTCAACGGCGCCGACGTTGGTCGACAGGGAGAGCACGCTGCCCAGAGCCTCGTCAGCGTGGTAGTGCCCCGAGAGGCTGAGACCGACCGGGCCGAAGCCGCGGTCCCAGAGGCCGGCGTAGCCGAAAGCCTTGGGATTTATTTCGCTGTAATCCCCCTTCAGCGCCGGGGTGGTGTAGACCAGCCCGTCCAGGGTACCGCCGGCGGCGGGAAGCGAAGCCCGCACCGCCAGGCCGTCGTAAATACGGGAGACCAGGTTGCCCGGGTTGCCCAGCAGCCGCCCCTGGCCCCAGGTCAGGCGCTGTTTGCCGGCCCGGAAGAAGACCGTATCCGCCAGGGTGTAGTCGACGAAGAGTTCGCGGATCGAGGGGGTGGAAAAATTGAAGGCGCCGCCGGCCCCGTCGACCTGGCTTTCGTCAAACACCGTCTCCACGCTGCCGTGAAAGCGCAGGTAAGGTTCGGGGCGGGCGTCGGTAGTGACGATCACCCGGGTGTAGTAGAGCCCGGAGTAGCGAATCTCTTCGGGCCAGCTCTCGCCGGAGGCGGGCCACTCGAGCAGCCCGATCCCAGCGCCGACCCCGGCGTTGACCTTGCCGGCGACCTTCACCGGGGAGGTGGTCAAAGCCTCCAGATCGACCCGGGCCGCCGCCTCTTCGAAGCCCTCGCCGCTCTCCTCTTCGGCCTCTTCACCGGTCGACGATTGCTCCCCGTCGCGCGTATCCTGGTCCGGCTCCTGCTCGCTCGCCTCATCACCGCCGGAGTTGAAAAACTCGTCGATGTCCATCTGGCCGGAGGACCGCTCCCCGAAGGCAGGCTCGTCGCTCTGGGCGAAAACGGGGGGGGCGAGAAGCAGCAGCGTCAATAGGAGGCTCAAGGCCGCGGCCCGCGGCTCTCTCACGGTGCGGGGGATTTTTTTTTCATAAAAATTGAAAAAACCCATACCTCAGTCGCCCACCCGTTCGATGTAGGCCCGGGTGAAGACCTGGTCGGGCAGACTCTGGAAGGAGGCCTTGGCCACCGAGACGAAGGTCCGCTGGTGCTGGACCGCGCCGTCGACCCGCCGGCCCCGCAGCTCGTCCTGGATCACGATCCGAGTAGGCACATAGAAATCGCCCAGCTCCTTGTAGTCGGGTATGGCGGTGGTCCGCATGTGGCGGCCGCTCAGGGAGTAGTCCTCCATTTTGCGCACCAGGTGATTCTGGTCGATCCAGATCCTCTTCTTGGGAAAACTCACCTTGTCGCTCACCGCCTCCAGGTCGTAGACATCGGTCAGGTAGGACCCCAGCTCCTCCTGCCGGCGAGCGACGATGCGAAAATCCTCGGCCAGGCTGGAGCGGGTGAAGTCGCTGTTGCGCAGGCTGGTGTTCTGGAAGCGGTCCTTGGAGCTGATCACGGTGAAGCGCCGGGGTACCGGGTCGTAGAGCCAGAGCTTGTCCCCCACCCGCAGGTAGCCCTTGCCGCGGTCGCCTGCTGGCTCCATGATGATGATGGTGTAGGTGTCCTTGCGGTCCCGCCGGAACATGGTCATCTTGGTCCGGCTGTTGCCCTCGCCGGGGCGAGATTCGACGACCGTGTACTCGGCGGAGAAGTCGCTTTGCGGGTAGGTCACCAGCCGGTCCACCCGCTCCAGGATCTCCCGGCTCTCGGCCCGGGAAAAGTCCTGGGCCCCCAGCGCCGCGCCGCCGAGGCACAAAAGCGCGGCCAGCATCAGCCCGCGCAATGTGCTCACGAGCCGGGCCGCTTTTTTTCCATATATATATGAAAAAAAACTCGCTCTCATCTCGAGTACATATCTTTTTTGTCCGTACATAGCCTCTCCTCGTTCGTTCAATGGTGGTCGCGCTATCCCTGACGGTGCAGCGCGTCCACCGGCCTCATCCGACCGGCCCGCAGCGCCGAACGGAGGCTGCCCAGCAGGCTCGCCGCCAGCACCAGCACCCCTATCATCAGTATACCCCACTCGGGCAGGATCCACCGCAGTCTCCCCTGGGTCAAAAAGAGGGTGCTGACGAAGTTCGGGGGAAAATGGAAGAGCAGGCGAAACAGCTCCATCAGCCCCACCGCCAGCAGCTGACCCAGGACCACCCCGGCGAGGCCCAGAATACCCGCCTCGATCAGAAAAGAGAGCACCGTCCGCCCGCGGCCCATCCCCAGGGCGCGCAGGGTTCCGATCTCCCGGGTTCGCTCCCAGATGATCATGGCGAAGGTGTTGCTCACCCCCACCACCACTATACAGAGAAACATAAAAATAAGCGTCCCGGCGATCAAGGCCATGGCCGACAAGAGGTCGTTGATCTCCTCCAGCTGAGCTCCCACGGTGACCACCCCGTACTCGCGCCGATCGCGCTTCCGCCGGGCCTCATCGCGGTAAGCCTCCCGAGTCTCCAGTACTCCGAAGCTCGGCAGCCGCTCGGCAAGCTTCGCCGCCAGCGCCCGAGCCGCCTCCTCCTGCGTAGCCAGGGGATCCCGCAGATATACCCCCACCTCGTTGACTCGATCCTCCGGCGCCTCCCGGAGGCGGTTGAGCGCCCGCCGATGCATGTAGGGGGTGTAGCCAAAAAAAGATGACTCGGCGTAGATGCCCCGGACGATCAGCTCGGCGGTGTTGGTCCGGCCCCGGTCGCTGCGGATGGAGACCAAGAGCTCGTCGCCGAGACCGACCCGCAGCTGCTCTGCGGTGGCCGTGGAGATCAAAATTCCCCGCTCGTCTTCCTCCTCCGGGACCGATCCTTCGACGAAGTCGAACTTTTCCAAAACCGGTCGCTCCAGGTCCCACTCCACCCCGACCAGACGCCGCTGCTTGAACCAATATCCGGAGAAAAAGAGTTCGATATTCTGCTGGTCGTAGTAGGTGCTTCGAAGGGAGCGGGTTTTGACGGAAACACCGCCGTCCGCAAGCCCTTCGACCGCCGCCAAGACCTCCTCGACGTGGTCGATCTGGGAGTCCCCGTCGCCGATGTAGCCGAGGACCACCGCGTCGCCGGCGAAGTAGCGGCTCGCCTTCTCGTGGAGGCTGGCCCGCAGCCCCAGGACCACCGCCAGGACCACCGTCAGCACCAGGGTGATAATGACCAGGGCGGCCAGCAGCACCCGGTAGCGGTGGAGGTTGCGGACGAAGTTTCTCCAGGCGGCAAAAAAGATTCCTCTCATTCGGCCATCGCCTCCACCGGACTGATCTCCAAGGCCCTTTTCAAGGGGTAAAGCATAGACAAAGCCGCCAACAAGAGGCCGGCAAACAGGTGGTTCAGCACGATCTGCCCGCTCATGTTGCCCCGCAGCGGCTCGCCGCCGAACAGGAGCTGGATATAGCGGTTCTCAATGACGATCCCCGCTTCGTTGAGCCACTGCACGCCGAAAAACCCGAGCAGAATACCGGCCAGGGCGCTTCCGAAGACCACGATGAGGGTCTCCAGTCCGATCAGCAGGGCCACCCGGGCCCGTCCGGCGCCCAGGGCGCGCAGGGTCCCGATCTCCCGGGTCCGCTCCAAAATCGACAGCAGCAGGGCGTTGGCGGCGATGATCACCGCCCCGAAGGAGACGAAGAGCAGGCCTAGGTTGAACAGCAGCTGCAGATATCTGGCCAGCATGGCGTTGCCCCCCACGCTGCGGCTCCAGTCCCGAATGAGGTAGCCCGTCTGGTCGCGAAAACCCGTCTCTTCGAGGCTCGAGACCACCCCTTCCGCCGCGCCGCGATCCCGCAGCGAGACCAGCAGGAAATTCCACGCCCCCGAGTCCACTTCGCTCGGCGCTGAAGCCAAGGCTGGGTCGCCGTCGCTTTGGTCCGTCCGTTCGGCGGAATCGATTCGGGGGGTGGAATCTGTTTGGGAATTGGAGTTGGTTTGGGACTTGGGGTCGGCAGGATCGCCGGTAGGCGGGGAGTCGGTCTGAGCCGGCGTATCCGCCGAATCTGACCGGCTATTATCATCAAAGATCGCGAAAGGATCGATAGTATCTTCTTCACCCGCCGACGGCTGGTCGGCGCCAGCGGTCTCATCGTGGGCCGAAGCGGCGGTATCATCGACGACGGCGCGGGAATCAGTGGAGACGGCATCGTCCGCCGCGCCGGTGCTGAACGGATCGCCGCCGCTGTCACCGAAGAGCGCGCCTATGTCGCCGGTGAGCGCCTCCTGTTCTTCTGGCGAGAGGAGCTGTGCGTCCTGCGCCCCGTAGAGGTAGCCGTTCAGCGCCCGGGCGGTGTCGGCGTCCACCAGCACCAAGTTGTCCAGGATCTCGTCACGTACCGGGTAGTCGATGGTTCCGGTGACCGGGACCTCCCGTAGGGTGAAATGGCGTCCCGTACTGGAGGCCAGCAGGGCCTTTTTCCCGACGGGGTCTTTCCAGAGCCCCTCCGATACGATCACCCCTCCCTGGCCCGGCTCCGGAAGTTCTCCGCTGGTCAGTTGGAAATCCGGTACCAAGCGGAAGTATTCGTCGAAGTCCACGCCGAAGACGGTGACGTCCCGGTTGCGCCCACCTACCTTCACCCGGGCGGCGGAGCTGATCAAGCCGGCGGCGGCCCGCACCTCCGGCAGCGCCTCGGTCCGGCGTTTCAGCTCGGGGTAGTCCAGCAGGGTCGGCTGGACCAGGTACTGCCCCACCAGAAGCTGGTCCGAACCGAAGATGGTGAAGTTGGAGTCCACCTTCGCCGAGACGCTCAAGTCGCCGGTGATATGACGGGCGTAGAGCCGGTAGAGCGACTCCACCGTGGTCTCCAACACCGCGTTCCCGGCCACCAACAGGGCGAAAATGAGGACGATACTGAACATCATCGGCGCCAGCCGTCGGAGGTTGCGGACGACGTTACGTAGGGCAAGGGAGAGGAGCGCGGGCATGCTATTTTTTCTTCAGCGCTCCCCGGATCTTTTCCATGGACTGCTCGTCATGGCGTACCCGGTCGACGGCGTTCAGCACGAAGGCCAGGAAAATCGACAGAAAACCCACCGCCAGCACCGCCACAATCGCCTTGATCCGGTAGCTGGACTGAAAACTCGCCAGGGAGAGGTAGCTCCTGGAGCTGTAGGGCTCGATCACCTGCTCCAGCACCGAGGCCTCTCCGCCGACGATCCGCCGGGCGGCCTCGTATTCCGTTTTGTCCTCCTGCAGAGCCCGCAAGGCACGGTCGCTGAGCAGGTCTATGTTCAGCAGGTTCTCGTAGGCGGAAATAGCGAATTCAGCTTCTCGAACGACTTCCGACCGCAATTTTTGGTTCAGAACCCCGCAGATCGCGTTGAGCAGGGCCGTAGAC
>DSBN01000102.1 GCA_011046055.1 Sediminispirochaeta sp.
CTCGGAGGCCTGTCCGGCGTTCTCCGACTGCTGCTGGACGTTGTGACCGGTGACCAGACTCTTTCGTCCCGACTCCTTGATGTTGACGGCCAATTCCCGAAGGGAGTGGATGAACTGGTTGAAATAGCCGACGAACTCGCCGATCTCATCCTTGCTCAAGACCTCGATGGTTTTGGTTAGGTCAGCTTCGCCTTCGGCTATGTCCCGCAGCCGGCGCAGGATGTTCTTGATCGGTTTGATCACCATAAAGTGCAGCACCACGCTGATAGCCAAGGTGAGTATCACGCCCATCAACACCGTGGTGAAGACGATCTGTCTCATTTCTCCCCGGAGCTCCCGCATAGCCGCCGTGTCGGTGTAGTAGAGCCGCAGCAGCCCCAGCTCGTCCTCGCCGTGCATCACCGGAGCCTCTTTTTTCATATATACATCACCAATCTCTTGGTCCAGCTCCTCCAGGGAGGCTACTTCCGAGGCCTCCTCCTCCCCGTTGTCCATCATCGCCAACCACAGCTCGCCCTCCTGTTCGACCGCCACGGCGATGATATCCTCGTTGAGCAGCTCGATGGACAGGAGCTTGGCCCCCTCCTGTTTGTCGTAGTTCCACATGGGGACAGCCAGGGCGTTGGACAGACGAGCCAAGATATTAGCGCTCTCCTCCTCCATTTTGCCAAAAATACCGTTCTTGCTGTCGTTGTAGTTGATGTATCCCATGATTCCCATGACGAGAAACACCACCAACACCTGAACCAGGGCGATCTTTCCCTGCAGTTTTGTCTTCATTGACAGATCCTCCAAGACCTCGTGGTTTTTAGGTCACTTTTTATAGTTAACCCTATATATATTATTGTCAACCTCAATATTCCGCTGAAAATGAATATATTAGATAAATTGACCTTTACGAGCAAAAATATCCAGTATATGCTATATATAAACTTACTTCAGGAGGTTTTTATGATGAAAAAAACTACAGCCATTCGGACAGTGTTCTTCGCGGCTCTTCTACTGATAATCCCGGCCTTCTCCGTCAGCGCCCAGAGCATCGACGATCTGAGCCTCTACACCGAGGAGTACCCCCCCTTCAACTTTGAGGAAAACGGGGAGCTGCGGGGTATCACTATCGATCTGATGGACGAAATGCTGGAAAGAGCCGGCTCCTCGCTCGGCAAAGAGGACATTCAGCTCGTCCCGTGGAACAACGGCTACCAGCGGACTCAGAACCAGCCGAACACCGCCCTCTTCGCCACCACCCGTACCGCACAGCGGGAGGAGATGTTCAAATGGGTCGGACCTATCGCCCCCACTACCATCGTGCTGACGGCAAAAAAGAGCTCTAATATCAGCATAAACGGCGCCAGCGATATCAACCAGTACAGTGTCGGCACCGTCCGCGCCGACGTGGGCGAACAACTGCTGCAGGAACTCAACGTCAGCAGGAGCAGTATCGATTCGGCCCCGTCTCCCGAGGCCAACGTACGCAAGCTCGCCGCCGACCGGATCGACCTTTGGGCTTACGAGGCCAGCGTCGCCAAATGGTTGATCAAGAGTCACGGGTACGACCCCAACGAATACGAAGCGGTTTATACCCTCAGCGAGGGTGAGCTCTACTTCGCCTTCAACCCCCAGGTACCCCAATCGGTGCTCAACCAGCTGCAGAACGCTCTGGACGACATTAAGGCCGACGGTACCTACCAGGAGATTCTGGATACGTATCTAAAGTAGCAGGTTTTTGTAGAACATGATTTGGGAAGAGGCTCCATGGGGGCCCTTCCCTTTTTTTGTCCCGAACTTAGAAGCTAATCGAGGGAGAGCTGCTTTTTTACCATCTCGATGAGCCCGGGAACATCCAGGGGTTTGGTCAGATACTCGGTGAAACCGGCGGTCTTCCCCTTTTTGATATCCTCTTCTAAGACATGGGCGGTCACCGCGTAGACCGGGATTTCACGTCCCCACTCGCTTTCCCGTACATGCTGCAGTATCTCGTAACCGCTCATATCGGGCATATTCAGGTCCATCAAGACCAGGTCGGGTCTCTCCTGCCGGGCGATCTCCAGCCCCTTGGCGGCGGTGTTGGCGCTGAACATCTTCAATCCTCGTTGCCGCCCCAGGGTCTGCTCCATCAACCGAACGTTCAGATGATCGTCCTCGAAGTAGAGGACCTTCTTCTCCCCCTTCCCCTGGTCTTGTTTCGAAAGATCACCGGTACTTCCAGTATCCACCTCGGCCTCCTCATTGGCGGAACTCGAAGCCGCCCTGGGCAATTCTATCCAAAACTTGCTTCCCTTGCCATACTCGCTGCTGACGCCGATCTTGCCGTCCATCAGTTCGGTGAGTTTTTTGCTGAGACTCAATCCGACTCCGGTCCCCTGGACCTCCGTCGCCTGAGCTCCTAAACGGTTGAAGGCTTCAAAGAGCTCGGGCAGCTTCTCGGCGGGAATCCCCCAGCCGGTGTCGATGACCTCAAACACCACCTTGTTCTCCTGGCCGTACACCTTCACTTCCACCTCCCCCCCCCGGTGGTTGTACTTTACCGCATTGGAGAGGAGGTTCATCATGACCTGCTTGAGCCGCAGTCGGTCGGCCTGAACCGTACAGCCCTCCTCGACGGATGTGGTCAAGCTGATCTCCGCCTTGGCGGCCTTCGATTTGACCATGCGGAAACACTCCCGCAAAATCGATTCGGGCTCCAGATTCTCTACGGAGAGCTGAATCTCCCCGGTGTCTACCTTGGATAGGTCGAGAATATCGTCGATGAGCTCGAGCAGGTGTCGTCCGGCGCCCATGATCTTTTTCACATAATCCTGATACTTCTCCTCCAGGTTCTGATCCATCCCCATCAGCTGGGTGAATCCAAGGATGGCGTTCAAGGGGGTCCGCAGCTCGTGGCTCATCGAAGAGAGAAACTGCGACTTCGTTTGGTTGGCCCGCAGCGCCTCTTCTCTGGAGGAGCGCAGACGCTTCTCGATCTTCTTCTGCACGGTAATGTCCATCGAGTACTCGATCACCTGCACCACCCTTCCGTCATCGTCGAAAATCGGGTGGTTGGAGACCATGACGTTGCGGGGTCGGTTCTGATGATCGTAGTGGATATGCTCCAGCTGGACCGAACGTCCGGTCTCTTTGCAAATCTCCAGACCGCAAGGGTGCTCCTGCCCATCGCAGGGATGCTCCCGGTGGTGGGTCAGCTCGTAGCAAGTGTGTCGTTTCTCCACGGGCAGGTCGGTTCTGTTGGACAGAAGGATCTGGTAGGTATCGGCCTCGATGACGTAGAAGGGAAAGGGGAGAGATTCCAAGATGGTGCTCACGAAATCCAGCCGCTTGTGCGGATCGTTTTCAGCCCAGTACATCTCCAAACTGGAAAGGGTTCCCCTTTTTTTCCTCTCTCTGTTCCCGTTGTCAGCCATCGAACCTTCTCCCCACCAATGGTCCTACCATTTTTCTTTTTTATTCATAATATAGTAAAAAACTCGGTTTTATCTATTTATATCCTAATCGATACCGTGAAGAGAAGCAAGCGCATTTCTGCTCGAGCGTCACAGGCTGATTTCGAGCTTGTCCAGGTAACTCAGTGCACTTTCGGAGAGACGGGCACGCAGTTCCTTGCGTAGGCTATGATATGAGTCGGTCTTTGGGTCTCGCACCCCCTTGTCGTTTTTGTTTATTTTGCGGTTCCGATAGTAGAGGTCCATATCCACAAAACGCCGTCCCTTGGGATCGTACTCCAGGCCCATCAGTATTCGTTTCATTTTCTTCGGCTCCTCCAAGGAGAAAAGCCGAACCTGGTAGGCCAGGACCGACATCAGGGCCAGGGCGTGGTCCTTGGTCCAGCTCTCCCCGAGTATCATTCCCACATCCAGGTCCGCCAGCGTGGTGACCAGTCGCTCGTAGTGTTCCTCGTAGTGGTCCGCGGCGTCGTAGATATTTATCCTCATCTCGTACCATTGGCTGCTTTCCATGGAACTGGTGATGATTCTCACCGCCTGTCCGCGCAGATTCCAGTACAGCTCATGCAGAGGTCGACGGATGAGCAGAGGCTCATTGATGAAATCGTCGATGGAGACCACCTTGTTGAGGGAGGATCTGCTCAGCAGGATGATGGTGTCCGCCTCCTCACCCTCGCTGATCGCCTCGGCGACTCCCATGCCTTGAGCTCCGTAGCGGTTCTCCAGCTCTCGTCGAACCCCTTCGCCGTTTCCGAGGATCCTCAGTAGTATGAGCCCCGGGCCCAGTTGTAGGCTATGAATCAAGCTCTGATATGCGGGTTTGAAAAGCCCGGACAGTACAAAGCTCGAATCTTGAGGGATGAAAAGAATTCGCCGGGCGTCCTCCACACGCGTCTTGGTCGGACCAACGGGAGTCAGAAAGAGCAGGGTGTTGAACTCCCGGGATTCGGTGAGCCCCTCTTCGAAACTGCTCTCCTTGCCCCCCAAGTCTTTTCTGATCTTCTCCGACAACTCTTCGACCCTATCGGTTCGAACAAAAACGCACCGGGGACCGCGTCTGATAAACAACATCTCTTGCTCCTTTAGAGTCCGATTTTCGGCAGCAGCATCGTTCGGGCGCTGTCGGTCCCCATCGGGTAGGGGATCTTGACCACCCGTCCCTTCTCCAAGGAAATCACGTGAATAGCCGATAGGCCGTTGAGCTTCAACGTCTTTCCCCGTACTCCTGTATCTTCCGGGAAGTTGTGCCCAAAAAGGTAGAAATCCGCCTCCACCTCGGTCTCGTCGTAATGGTGGCTTAGAAAGAAGTCGTAGCCCTCCAATCTAGCCCAGCTTTTTTCGGGCAGCACCACGCTCCTGGCGGACGCCTCGACTATAGTATCCACGTGGTCGTGATTGCCCGGTACAATGTAGATCTCTCTGAAATTGAGACTCTCCACCTCCTGAATAAACTTCCCGATCACCGTCTTGTATGCATCTACCTGGGACGGACGAACTTCGAGTTTGATCTCATCGACCATATCTCCGGTGTGGATCAGATACTCCGGTTCCAGTTGTCTGAACAGGCGGAAGAGGAAGGTGTAGCTCTGACTGGGAGTATCGCTCACATGAACGGCCAGCGGCCTCGGCAGTTCGCGAAGAGCTTGGGAAAGGTAAGGTAGATCCATAATGTGAAAGAGTCTTTGTTTCAATTGCTCCATTATCGTGGACATGGGAAAATCAACCTCACCAGTGTTCCTGAATCCTTGTGGAACTCCAGTTTCGCCCCCAGTTGAGAGCTGAGCATCTGCACCAGCAGCAGTCCCAGGTTCTCATTCCGTTGGGCATCAAAGCCTTCAGGCAGTCCCACCCCGTCGTCATGCACTTCTATGCCGCACGTGTCGTTCTGGACTACCCCGCGAACTTCGATCCGACCCCGCTGACCTTCGGGAAAACCGTGCTCGATGGCGTTGTTGACCAGCTCATAGATGATGATACCCAAGGGAATGGCCAACTCCAAGCCCAACAACAGGGGGTCTACCTTTGTCGTGACCTCGATATCCGTACCCACTTGAATATTGCCGGAAGCGATCTCACCGATGACTCCGCTGAGGTAGGAGGAGAGGTCGAGCCGTGACAGGTCATTGGTTTGGTAGAGCTGCTCGTGGGCCAAGGCCATTGCCTGTATTCGGTTGATACTCTTTTCCACGAGGAGACGGTCGAATTGGTCGCGGTACACCGGCTTTTGCAAGCTCATCAG
>DSBN01000142.1 GCA_011046055.1 Sediminispirochaeta sp.
AGCCGGTACCATTCGGGCAGGCGATCCGAGGGGACCCGACGGACTTTCACCCCCCGGCGTTGGGACAAGCGGATGTTGTAACGGGTCTTGGAGTGCATCTCCATCAGCAACTGGTCGGGAGACCGGGTCAAATCTACAATACGGGTGTCTACGGGCTGAATATCGGTGGGTGCCTTGCGCAGCGCTCGGCCGGAACTGCCGAAGTTCATTCGCAGCTCCCGCAGATGATCCGCCGGAAGCTCCTCATCGTCGGCGTAGGGTGACTCCCAGGGCAGGTCGTAACGGATAAACAGCGTCTCCTTCGGCAGGTACTCTCTCATCTGCAGCGACAAGTCCGACAGAAATTCGGCCCTCTGCCGTTCTTCAATTTCCAGGTTGGGTGCCCAGGGCAGGTAGGCGGCCTTCAAAACCGGGGAGACCTGTTGAAGCAGGACCAGGATGTGGTCTGCTCGTCCCTTCCAGGTAATCTCAAAGCACAACGGTGCTTGGCCGTGGGCCTCTTTGAGGTAGCCCCAGAAACGTGACTGCAGCAGGTTGTGGGGGTTGTTCAAGTCATCGAGCCGGATCGGCTTGAGATCAAGCACCGTCCCCCCCCTCGGTCATCACCCAGCGGAGGAACTGGTAGTTGATCTCCCAGGCGTAGGGGCCGTAACCACCGGCCATCAAGTAGGCCGCCGGAACGGCCCGGTGTTTGAGAAATCGAAAGATGAGTTGGTCTCTCTGCAGCAGCTGCTCCCGGCTGAGCTGTAGTTTGCGGGCCGACTCCAGACCGTCCAACACGTAAGGGTCGGCGCCGAAGACCACCACCGCCAGGTCCGGGGAGGGGTGTCGGCGCTCGAGCTCCTCCAAGCCTCGGGCAAGCTTCGGTACGTAGTCCCGCTGCTCCTCCTCGCCGATAGGAATGTCGACGGTGCTGGGGGTGTGGGAAGGATGGGGCTTGCCGCGGGCGTCGAAAGGGGGAATGTCCAGGGGCCAACCATCGGCCATATGGATACTCAGAGTAGAGATGCTCTCGTCGTCCCTGGTCAAGGCGGCGGTACCGTCCCCCTTGTGGGCGTCTCCGTCGATGACCCAGGCGCCGCGGATTCGTCCCTCCGCCTGCAGCCGTCGCAGGGCGATGACGATGTCGTTGACCGGGCAGAATCCGTGTCCGAAGTCGTAGTGGGCGTGGTGAAAGCCGCCGCCGAAGAAGAAACAGTACGGATCGTAGTTCCGGTCCGAGTTCACGGTCGGACCCGGGAGGACTGAACGGAGGCTCTGGAGGGTGCCCCCTACCCGCCGCAGCTGGACGGGCACTATTTCTCTGAGCGGTTGATGGGCGCTCCGTGGGTCGTATCGACGGTACTTGCCCTCCTGGTCGATCAGCTCGTAGGCTTGGAGCAGGAGCTCCTCGGCACGATCGGAGAAGAGTCCCCGGCTGTACTCGTCTGAGTGAGCCCGGGCGACATCCTCCTGACGGATGATCTCCTTCTCCTCGGTCTCCAGAATTCCGGGGATCGACGGACCGATGATCGGGTCGCGCCTCAACATTTCTATGGTCGTTGTAGCCCGGCTGTCCAGTACGGGGATTTGAATGCCGAAATGGGACAGGGGCGGCAGGTCGGGAAAATGGAGCAGTCGCATAGGAGAATTGTAGGGGAAAAAGGAGCTTTGCTCAAGCTTGACTGCCCCCAGATCTAGGCCGAGATGCCGACTCTGTTCTTGCGTCACACGGGCTTTTCATTTAAACTACCCTCAGTTGGTATGATAAAAACAGGTCTCAGTTCATCGCGAATGCTTATGTGTAGGTAAAAAGTAACCGTAAATTTAAGCAAGTACCCAGCTCTGTGAACCCGAGAGTTGCGCGGCGCTTAAGGTGATGCTGGATGAAACGGAAAACACAGGAAGATTTCCTCCCGACCCACGGCCCCATGTACCTGATCCGCAACTATCGACGGATCAAGCAGAGCTACGGCAGCAGGATGAAGCTGCTGCAGGGTCAGAGCAACCTCCTGCGCCTACAGTTCTACAGTATCGCTTTCATGCTCGCCGGCGTTTTTTCACTCCTCCTGATTTCATCTTTGGAACACGGGGCCCGGCTCCTGTTTCTGTTCATCATCGTCTATTCCGCCGTTGTCTTCACCTTGAGCACATACTTCATAAAGTACCAAAGCAAAAAGAACCTGGCGAAGATGAGGATATGGACCAAGTTCGCTCTGGCGCTGTTTTTTTTCTGGGGGGCGGCGCAGGTGCTCTTCTGTGTCAGCTACACCCTTGGTTCTTTCGTCTATATAATCAACCTCTTAGCCATCGCCACGTTTTTTTCCTTGAGCCCCCTCTACTTTTTTCTGGTCGGCTTCACCGCGTTGCTGATGATCTACCTTCCCCAGTTGTTTGTTGACGGTTCGGTGTTTTTTATTCCCCGCCCCTACCGTTTGATCCTACTGAGCGCTACGCTATTCGGCGGCTTTGTATCCTTTCTCCACTTCCTGTCTACCATAGAGCTGTTTGTCATTCGCGAACGTCTGAGGGAGAACCGTAGTATGGCCGAGCTGGCCCTCTCCAGCGGAAATCTCGGTTATTGGACTTGGGATATACGGAAGGACACACTACACGTGGACCAGCGGTGGTTCTCCATGCTGGGCTACGAAGAGGAGACGCCGGATATGAGCATCCGCTTTGCCGACTATTTTCAGATGGTCGCCCCGGAGGATCGTACCTCCGTCGCGACGGCGATCCAACGGCACTTCGACGGGGAGGATGCGAATTACAAGACCAAATTCCGGATGCTCACCGCCGACGGCAGGAGGCGTTGGATCCACGCCGAAGGACAGACTACCCACTGGGACGAGCAGGGGGAGCCTCTGTTCATGCACGGCATACACCAGGACATCCAGGAGGTCGAGGACCGGCAGCGGCAGTTAGCCGAAAGCGAAGCCCGTTTCAAAGCCTATACCAAGCACTCGCCGGTGGCGATCTATATCGTACACAATTTTCGTTTCAAGTACGTAAACACCGAGGGGAGTCGGCTCACCGGGTATTCCGCTGAGGAGCTGCTGGGAAAAAGCCTGTTGAGTATGGTCCACCCCGAGGAGCGGCACGAGGTCATGCGGAAAATCCGCGGGATCATCAAAGACCACTCCCTGGAGGAGGAGTACGGCTGTCGACTGGTGTCAAAGACCGGAGAGATCCGCTGGGCCGAGATCCGGGTCAGCGTGTTGGATCAAAAGGAGCACAACTTCTTACTCTCGGTGGTGGACGTGACGGAGAAGAAAATTGCCGAGCAAAAGCTGCGGGAGTACGCCACCTACGACGAGCTAACCGGCGTGTTCAACCGTCGAGTAGGAATTGCACTGCTGGAGCAGGAGATACGGCAGTCCAAACGGGAGGTCGACTCGTTCTCCATCTGTTTCGTCGATGTAAACGGTTTGAAGACGGTCAACGACAACTGGGGCCACGACGAGGGCGATACTCTGATCAGGCTGGTGGTGCGGGTGATTCAGAGCCAATTGCGCAAGGGAGACGTGCTCTGCCGGCTGGGGGGGGACGAGTTTCTCATCATCCTCCGGCACTGCAACCGGAGCAACGCCGAGAGGATCTGGCACCGGGTGGAGCAGAAGTTCGAGGAGCTCAACCGGCAGGAGTACTACCCCTACGAGGTCAGCATCAGTTACGGGCTGTTGGAGCACGACCCATCATCTGCGATGAGCGTGAACGAACTGATAAACATCGCCGACAAAAAGATGTACGATCAAAAAAAGACCCAGGGGCGGGCTCGCTCATAGACTTTACCTGGGGGGTGGTTGATTTTTGTGGCGGGCGATAATTTCCGGGAACTCATAGACCACCAGCCCGTCGTCCAGAACCTCCATACGGACCCTCTGGTTGTCCACCATCGACTGCAGCGACCGTTCCGCCTCGTCCACGTCCATCCCCGTCTCGATGACCAGATCCGAGACGGTGAGTCGCCCGCCCAACTGGTCGGCGGTTTTGTATATCCGCACCTGTTTCGACTCGTGGCGGGCCTTTGGGGTTCTCGCGCCGTATTCGATGTTGGGGAACTCGTCGTAGTCTTCGAAGAATTTCGATCGGCGACCCCTCTCTCCGGGACCGAAGAGGTGTCGTACAAAGAGGTATATCAGTACGGCGGGGAACACAAAGAAGAAGGGTCCCCAAAAGAAAAACATCAACGGATTTCTCCCTTCTGGCTTTGAATATAGCAAAATTGCGTCGGGGGAACAAGTAAAACAGGGTTTTTCTCAAGGGGATTGGCTTGGAGTTCAATCTCCGTAAAAGGATCCTACAATTCTCCGGTGTTCGAAGGCGAAGGATAGGGGATGCATCTCCTGGCGGTTGAACCACCGCAGCTCTTTGACTTCGTCTTGCTGCTGTTTCAGATGCCCCGTGGTGTACACGACGAAGATCAATGCCACCGCATGCCAGTTCAAGTCGGGGTAGTACTCGGTGAAGTAGTTGAAAAAGCTGTAATTGATCACCTGCAGCCCCGTCTCTTCGCGCACCTCTCTGATCAGGGCGTGTTCGACGGTTTCTCCAAAATCGATATGGCCTCCGGGAATGCACCAGTGGTCGTAAAAAGGCTCGTGGTTGCGCCGCTCCAACAGAAGCTTCCCGTCGCTTTCGACCAGTGCGCCGACGGTCGTCTTCACACATCCCTGGTCATCGGATCTCATCTAGTGTCACCTCATGCGTCATACAGTGAGTATAGCATTAAAAAGGGCCCCGTCAAGCAAGAAATACTACTATCTCCGAACTACTCCCAGCCCTTCGGCGGCCCCAGAACTTCGGCCATGACCACCGCTCTCTGCAGCTCCGGCAGCTTGGCGATCCGCGTCGGCAGGCCGCTGGCGGCGCTGCGGCTCGGAGCCGCCGTCGTCGATGATTCCCCTTCCTCAAAACGATCGTAGCTATCCATATCCGTCGAAAATTCGTAGGAGCTTTCCATACCTCCAATAGACTCCGGCTTTTTTTTTGGCTCGGGCTTTCTCACGGCTTCTTTCTGCTCCCTATCCGGGATGCTTGTGAAATGTACCTCTTTCTCGCTCTCCCGATCGGCCTGTCGAAACATTTCAAAGAGGCTGGGTCTGCCTTCTTTTTTTGGACTCTGTTTCGAGCTTTGCCCTTTTCGCCCCTTCGCCGCCTCCTTGGCCTTTAAAAAGGCCAAGGCCATGGGGGCGATGATGATAAAGAGGAAGGTCAGGAAGGTGAAAAGGGTGGCAATGGCGTCGCTGGCACTACTCATGCTTTCAACTCCTATTCTTGAGGACTGTCGCCCTGCTGTTTGCCTTCGCCGCCGATGTTCTCTCGCATGTTGGTGTCGGCCATGATGTTTTTCATCCGGTAATAATCCATGATTCCCAGGTTCCCCTTGCGGAACGCCTCGGAAATGGCTTTCGGTATCTCCGCCTCTTCCAGGACCACCTTGGCCCGGTTCTCCTGTACCTGAGCGATCATCTCCTGTTCTCTGGCCTTGGCAGCGGCGCGCCGCTGTTCCGCCACGGCCTGGAAACGCCGTTTATCCGCCTCGGCCTGGTCGGCTTGGAGCTTAGCTCCGACGTTCTGTCCGACGTCGACGTCGGCGATGTCTATAGAGAGGATTTCAAAAGCCGTGCCGGCGTCCAAGCCCTTCTGAAGTACCGTTCGGGATATCTGGTCGGGATTCTCCAGGACG
>DSBN01000374.1 GCA_011046055.1 Sediminispirochaeta sp.
CACTGATCGTTGGGACAGAATGGGGGAGTAAGCATCGTTTTGCCTCCTTTTTGCTTTGCTCTCTCTTTATAACAGCAGCAAAGAGGCCGTTTTGCTTCAAATGTCCAAGCTTTGTACCACTAAATATTGCCGAGCTCCGCCCACCAAAAGCCGCGCCCCGTATACCAGAGGAACGAAGCCGGCTGCCAGGAGAAAAGCTTCCTACATGCTGCTATTGTAGCATTCAATACTTTGATTTGGGAGGAATTGTCTATTTTATCCTTGCCCGATCGAATAAACTGTATTATGATCATTAATTGTTTATAATCATCAGTTTTAACTAAAAATAAATAAAAAACGGATAAAATTATTACACCGACGTAAAAGTATGATCACATACTTTTATATATTTTAAAGGAGGAGACAAGGATGAAAAAATTATTAACCCTGTCACTACTGCTGCTTATTGCGGTTTCATTCGCCTTTGGCGGAGGAGCTCAAGAGGAGGAAGTCGCGGTCGAGGAGTGCTCCAATCGTGGACTGCTCGATGTGATGTACTGCGATGAAAACGAGGATCTGGTGGCCGATCTGCCGAAGGACGAGAGCAAGTGGGTGAACCCGGACACCTTGGTGTTCGCCTATACCCCGGTGGAAGATCCCGCCGTCTACCAGGACATCTGGCAACCCTTCCTGGATCACCTGTCTGAAGTCACCGGCAAAAACATTCGCTTTTTCTCGGTCGATTCCTACGCCGCGCAGGTGGAGGCTATGCGAGCAGGGCGGCTCCACATCGCCGGCATCTCCACCGGTCCGACCCCCTTCGCCGTCAATCTGGCCGGATACGTTCCTTTTGCTATAATGGGCGGTGCCGACGGACAGTTCGGATATACCCTGCAGGTCTTCGTCCACGCCGACAGCGATATTCAAGAGCTCTCGGACCTGAAGGGCAAACGCGTAGCCCACACCACCCCGACCTCCAACTCCGGCAACCAGGCGCCGACCGCTCTGTTCCCGGATCACGGCGTCGTTCCTGGTGAAGATTACAAGATCGAATTCTCCGGAAGCCATGAAAACTCCGCCCTCGGCGTAGTTGCCGGCGACTACGACGCCGCTCCGGTAGCCTCGGAAGTGGTCGACCGCATGGCCGAACGCGGTCTGTACGACCCCGATGATGTGCGGATCATTTTCGAAACCGATCCCTTCCCGACCACCTCCTACGGTCACGCCCACAACCTGCATCCGGATCTAGTGGAAAAGGTGAAAGAAGCCTTCCTGACTTTCGAGTTTGCCGGTACTCCCCTGGGCGATGAGTTTCAGCAAGATGGCTTTATCGAAATCACCTATAAAGACCAGTGGGCCCAGATTCGCAAGATCCAAGAGCACAACGGTATCGAGTATACCTTCGAAGGACTGGATTAAATCTGAGATATCGAACAAAAATATACCGGTGCCCCACCTATTGGTGGCGGCGCCGGTTTTTATAGATCAATACTTGTGAGGAACTATGCTTGAAATTAAAGACCTTGTAAAAAGCTACGGTGACGGGCAGCCGGTGTTGAAGGGGCTCAATTTTTCCACCGGAGACAAAAAGCTCACCGCGGTCATCGGTTCGTCCGGCGCGGGGAAGAGCACCATGCTGCGCTGCATCAACCGTCTGGTCACCGCCGATTCGGGAGAGATACTCCTGGACGGGGTCGATATGTTGAAGTTGCGGGGCAAGGAGCTGCAGTACGCTCGTCGAAAGATCGGGATGATCTTCCAAGCCTACAACCTGGTTGACCGGCTCACGGTGATGGAGAACGTCCTCTCCGGTCGGCTGGGCTATGTGCCCTTTTTGAAGGGAGCGTTGCGGAAGTTTCCCCAGGAGGATATCGATCGCGCCTACCAACTGCTCAAAAGAGTGGGACTCTCCCAGTACGTGAACAAGAGGAGCGACGAACTCTCGGGGGGTGAGCGGCAGCGAGTAGGGGTCGCCCGGGCCTTGATGCAGAATCCTCAGATTCTCCTGGCCGACGAACCGACGGCTTCGTTGGACCCGAAGACTTCCGAGAGAATCATGGAACTGATCGCCAGGCTGACCGATGAACTGCACCTGCCAGTGTTGATCAACCTCCACAATGTAGCCCAGGCGAAGCACTATGCGGCGCGAATCGTTGGCCTTCGGGACGGGGTGATGGTTTTCGACGGCAAGCCCGACGAGCTTACCGATGAACATTTGGAGCTGATTTACACGGGGAAGGATGAGTTGAACGAGCAGCTCCACCCCGAAGGAGAGTCGGAAGAATGAGCATTGCAGCGAATACCGTGAACTCTGACGGCTCCTTTTTATGGAAAAGACCCCATTTCATCAGTAACCCCTTGCTGCGCTACGGTCTGCTTGTCTTCTCAGTGGTATACCTAATGTATGCATTCGGCACCTTGGAGATAAATTTCTCCAGGGTTATGCGGGGAATACCGAGGGCGATGCAGATTTTTTCCGGTGCTATTCCCCCTGATTTTACCTCCCGGGGCAGCTTGATTGTCACGGGTTTTATTGAGAGTATTCAGATCACTATTCTGTCCACCACGGTGGGGGTGCTGCTGAGTATTCCCTTCGGCTTTATGGCCGCCAGGAATATCACCATACTACCGGTCTATTGGGTCGGACGGGCTATCATTATTGTCGCCCGTAGCCTCCACCCGGTGGTGCTTGGTGTTCTTTTTGTAAAAGCGGTGGGCTTCGGCGCCTTCGCCGGTATACTCACCTTGATTATTTATACCCTCGGCTTCGTGGGCAAGCTGATCGCCGAAGCGGTCGAGGAGATCAAATACGGACAGATCGAGGCTATCCGGGCTACCGGGGCGGGTTATTTCACCATTCTGATCTACGCGGTGTTCCCTCAGATCATGCCGCGCCTGATCGGCTTGTCCATGTACCAGCTGGATATCAACCTTCGTGCATCGACGGTGATTGGTCTGGTCGGAGCCGGCGGTATCGGCAATACCCTCAACTCCGCCTTCGGTCGCTACGACTACGGGACCGCCTCTGCGATTCTGCTGATCATGATCGGGATCATCCTCATTGCTGAGACAGTCAGTGGGAAGCTACGGAGGTTTACAAGATGAGTTCACTTACTTCTGGACCGCTTAAAGATTTGGGGAAGGAGACTTACCACTGGCAGCGATACACCTTTAAGCAGCGAATGGGTCGATATTCGGCTTTTGTGGTGGTAGCCCTGCTGCTCTACTGGACTCTCAGTACCGTCGATGTGTTCTGGCCCTGGGTTTGGTCCGCACCGGAAGAGATTAACGACATGCTCTACCGGATGATGCCCCCCAACCCCCGTGCTATCCCAGAAATAATTCCGGTACTGATTGAGACCATAAATATCGCTACCATTGGGACTCTGTTCGCCGTTATCATTTCTCTTCCGATCGCCTACTTTGGGGCGAGGAACGTCTCACCCAACAAGATCACCTTGGCCATCGCCCGGGTGATTATCGTAGCGTCCCGCTCGATCAATACCCTGATCTGGGCGCTGCTCTTTGTCGCTATTCTGGGGCCCGGACCCATGGCCGGGGTGGTGGCGATCGCCTTTCGTTCCATCGGTTTCATGGGCAAGCTGATCGGCGAGAGTATCGAGGAGATGGACTGGGGCCCCGTGGAGGCGCTGCAAGCCTCGGGTTCCGGTCAGGGGCATATTGTCACCTACGCCATCACACCGCAGGTGATGCCGACATTCTGGGCCGTGGCTATTCTGAGGTGGGATATCAATATCAGAGAGTCCACGGTCCTCGGGATGGTCGGCGCCGGAGGTATCGGTATGTTGTTTCAGGTGGCTATCGACCTCTTCCGTTGGAACACCGTATCGATGGTCTTGGTTTCTATTATCCTGGTGGTCCTCTTTGGCGAGGTGGTCACCGGTATGGTGAGACGGAAATTGATATAATAATGGCAAGCACTATCGTTTCTTGGAATGTAAACGGAATACGGGCGGCGGAGAAGAAGGGGCTGCTCGAATATATGCAGAAAGAAAACGCCGACATCGTCTGTCTGCAGGAGACGAAGGCGAAGCCTGAGCAGCTCTCCGAAGAGCTCCTGCAGCCCCTGGATTATACCTCCTACTTCGCCTCGGCGGAAAAGGCTGGGTATTCCGGGGTGGCGGTCTACACCCGCCTCAAACCGAGGGAGGTCAAGCTCTTCGACGTGCAAGAGTTCGACTCCGAAGGACGCGCCCTGGTGCTGGAGTACGAAGATTTTGTACTGATCAACGGTTATTTTCCCAACAGCCAGAGCGCGGGGGCGAGGCTGGATTACAAGCTCGGTTACTGCGACACGGTACTCGATCTCTGCAACAACCTGGTCTCCGAAGGCCGGGATGTGGTGCTGTGCGGCGACTACAACATCGCCCACAAACCGATCGATCTGGCCCGGCCGGAACAGAACGAGGGCAACCCCGGGTATCTTCCGGAGGAGCGGGCGTGGATGTCGAAGTTCCTGGATGCCGGATACCGCGACACCTTCCGCATGTTCAACGGCGAGGGGGGCAACTACACCTGGTGGTCCTATCGG
Source organism: Sediminispirochaeta sp. (assembly GCA_011046055.1). Lineage (GTDB taxonomy): Bacteria > Spirochaetota > Spirochaetia > DSM-16054 > Sediminispirochaetaceae > DSBN01. The sequence goes on from DSBN01000374.1 coordinate 4,532, forward strand.
ACCAGGGGGCGGGAGCGCAATGTAGGTTGGCGTCTGGACTACTTCTGTGTGAATCAAGACTTGGCCCCGCGAGTCTCCAGCTCGGAGATACGCTCCCAGGTGATGGGTTCGGATCACTGCCCGGTGGTACTGCGCCTCGACGGGGAGAGCTGACTCTCTATCTAAAAATCGATCTCCAGGAGATCCCGGGCCAGGGTCAAGGCGCCTGAGTAAGTCTTTCGGCACTGGGCTTCGATGTCGCAGCCTTCGGTGACCGGGTAGAAGTGGGTCAGCACCAGCTGCCGTACCCCCGCTCGGGCGGCTATTTCCCCGGCCAGGGAGGGGGTGAGGTGGCCTGGAACCCTATCTTCGTCGGGAAAAGCGGACTCGCAGACGAAGATATTCGCCCCATCGGCGAGTTTGATCAGATTCTCCGAGTAATCGGTGTCCCCGGAGACTACCAGTGAAGTACCCTCGGTGGAGGTGAAGCGGTAGGCTCTGCTCTCGGGACGGTGGACCACCGTGGTCCACTGGAGCGAAAACTCTCTGAACAGAGAATCGTCCTCCCCTTCATCCCCGAGTTCCGTGATTCGAAGGATCTCTTCCGGCAGACTGATGGTCTCCTCGAATGCCTTGCTCAGAGTTTCGTGAAAAATCCCTACCCCCGTTCCGCCCACCAGCCGCAGGGCTTTGTTTCTCCTCATCGGGGCGGGATACTTGGTGGAAAAAAGAAAGGCCGGCAGCTCCGCGCTATGATCGGGGTGGATATGGCTCAGAACAATCGCGTCGATCTCGTCAATATTTGCTCCCCTCTCCAACAGACGGCGCATGGTCCCCGGACCGAGGTCGAACAGGACTTTTTCCTCGGTGCCCTCCAACAGGAGGGAACTTGAGCTTCTTTGGAGCGAAGGGGCACAGGTACCTGAACCGAGGATGGTCAGTTTGGGCATGGAGGAAAGTATACAGCCACACAAAGTGAAAGTTCAAGCTATTGGTGAATCTGTTCTTTTTCCCAAAATCAACATCGGCGTCACCGCCGCAATTAGTGCCAGAGCGAAAAAGAGCGTCGGATAGGAGAAGAAGCCGCCGGCCAGGCCGAAGAGAAAGATGCCGATAGAGATCCCGAGGTCGATGGAGCTCTCCTGGAA
>DSBN01000131.1 GCA_011046055.1 Sediminispirochaeta sp.
ATCAACGATTTCCTGTTGCATCTCGTAGGACTGCTCTATTCGGGACATGATGTCTTGGTTGCGATCACCGCCAATTACTCGAATGTTCGGCATGAGACGAGGTTTTGGGACTCGATAGTCGTCTCTCAGAGCCTCGATATGCCGGTTCAGATCGTCCATTGCCAGGGCGGCCCGGCTGACGATATCCCGGGCTTTTCGATTGGTCTCCGTGAGAAACTCCTCCAGTCTCTCAAAGGCCTCATGCTTGAGGCTCGGCGAAGCGGCCAACTCCACCGCGTCGTCCAGGGAAAATCCCAGGGGGTTCGAAAGGTCCGCTTCGAACTTCTCAATCAAGCCCTTTATCCCTCCCTGCTTCTCCAGGCTGTTCCCGAAAGCTTCGGCGAAACGGGGATCCTCGAAGTATCCGTCATTGTACAATCTCTTCAGCGAACCTTCAAAACCCTTGAAGTAGTATTCTCCGTAGTAGGTCAGTAGGACTTCCAGGGGAAGACGGTACAAAAAACCGGATAGTCCGACTCGGAAAAAATGTTCCTCCGTTTCGCGGTTGTAAGTCTTGAGTGTACCGATCTTTTTGTCCCCGAAAACCCTCCTGACGTTGAGACTCTTGCGTTCGTCGTTGAGCTCAGCCTGAATTCGGTCTCGGGTGTGGTGGTACCGCTTCTTTAGCATAAGCCATACCTCGTCGCGGTACCTCCGCTTCAGACGCATGGACTCAGCTTCGAAGCCGGGGTCCTGGTTTATCAGCTTCAGAAGCCCCGAGAGAGTGTTGGGAGAGAGCTCGCTTTCGCTCAATATTTCCAAACGGTCGACCAAGTCCCGTACACGTTCACCGGCCTGTTCATCTTCCTGCTCGTTTTGGTAATATTCGAGCAGCGCTACCAGCAGATTTCTGGTCACCGCGCTGATCTGCAGGCTCGCCAGCACGAAATAGAGATCCAGCAGGGCTTCGTTGAGTTTCTCCGAGTCTTGATCCTTGAGCTGTACATCCCCCTCTCCGTACAGCTCAGTCTCTGAAGCTCCAAAGTGCCCCAAGATGAGGGGAAAATCGTGCTTAGTGAGGCTGTAGATGATCTCCAACTGGAACAACTCCTCGTCTATCTTCCCCGAAGCGTAGTTGTGAAATACCCTGGAAAACTCCTGCCACTCTCCTTCGATATTTTTCCACACGTTGCTCGATGCTGAGACGGACTGTAGTCGCGGTTTGAGTCTCTGGTAATCAAAGGACCTGGCTCGCTCTCGGTCACCGCCTTCCATTTGCGATAGTAAGAGGTATTCCAACAGCTCAGGCTCGTCCAAGAGCTCTTCACGTCTGGCGGTGATACCGATGATGCCGTGCAGTGATTTGGCGATTCGTGCCAGCTCCAACAATTTGTAGCCCAGATTGGCGTAGATCCGGCGCCCCCCCTTGATCGGTGTAGGCAAGCTTGAGATAGTTGAACTCCCGATGGATTCGCCGCAGCTCGAGCTTGCGGTGTCTGTCTTCGGCACGTGGATAGAGTATATACAGAAAGAGTGTCTCAATGATCTCTACCAGCCACTGCATACTCGCTACCGTGTTTTTTAGGGTATTCCGTTGAAGGGACGCGGCAATAGTGCTCCCAAGCTCGTCTTCTCGGTACCGCCCTGGAGGTTGACACTGATTATTTCAAAATCGGCACCGCAAAACTCGGCCAAAACCTGCAGGCAGAGTGCGCATGGTTGGGCAGGAGGTTCGGCGTCGGTCACCACGACTATGCGCCGGAAGTCCTTCCGTCCCTCGGCTACGGCCCTCATCACCGCTCCCCGCTCGGCGCAGATCGTCGCTCCGTAGCTGGCATTCTCTACATTGCAGCCGGTGTACACCTCCCCGGAGCTGCTCTCCAGAGCCGCTCCGACCTTGAACTTGGAATAGGGCGCGTAGGCCCTTTCCCGGGCGACCCGGGCCTGTTGAACCAGGTCGTTCAATTCTGGATCATGTGCTGTCATTCCACCCTTCCCGTGCATCGTCATTTTAGAAAACCAGTACCAGTTTTAAGAGTATAACAGATTTGATATAGTAGGGTAAACAGATTATCATAAAAGCCAGGAGGAAGGTATGAAAAGTGTCGGTTGGATCGGTACGGGAGTAATGGGACGGAGCATGTGCAGACATCTCTTAGAGGCGGGGCACCAAGTCTACGTGTACAACAGGACAAAATCAAAGGCGCAGGAGCTGCTGCAGGCCGGCGCGCAGTGGTGCGATTCCCCGGGTGAGGTGGCCCGAAGGAGCGATTACCTCTTCAGCATCGTAGGCTACCCCGAGGATGTGAGGGAGATCATGCTCGGCAAGAACGGAGTCTTCGAAAATATCTCTCAGGGGTCTTATGTAGTCGACATGACCACCTCGACCCCCCGACTGGCGGAAGAACTCTTCCAGAAAGCAAAAGCCGGCGGGTTTCACAGCCTGGACGCCCCCGTCTCCGGCGGAGATATAGGAGCCCGCAAGGGGACCCTGGCCATTATGGTCGGCGGAGAAGAACAGGACTTTGAAGAGGTGAAGCCCTTTTTTGAATTAATGGGGGAGAACATCGCCTACATGGGCAGCGCCGGCAAAGGGCAGCACTGCAAAATGAGCAACCAGATCCTCATCGCCGGAACTATGATCGGAGTTGTGGAATCGCTGCTGTACGCGTACAAGGCGGGTATGGATCTGGAGGATCTGATCGGGATCATCGGAAAGGGGGCTGCCTCGTCTTGGTCCATAAACAATCTGGGTACCAGAATAGCCAAGTCCGATTTTCAGCCGGGATTTTTTATCAAGCACTTCGTCAAAGATATGCGGATCGCCCTCGATGAGGCCCACCGGATGTCCCTGTCCCTGCCGGGACTCGCCTTGGTCGAGCAGTTTTACACCAGCGCAATAGCCCTGGGTCACGAGAACCTGGGAACTCAGGGGCTTTACAAGGTGCTCGCCGCACTGAACGGGATGGAATAATTCCGAGCAGATGACTCCAACGGAAATAGATCGTTGGAGTCATCTCATCCTAACAGAGGTTGATACCCACCTGAACGATCCTCATCGCCCGTTCGGCGGCGTCTTCCAAGAGTTCGGTACTTCGACGCATGGCCTCTTCCAGGCTCATAGCTCGATTTACCGTACTCATTACCGCGTCGATACCCCGTTCGTAGACCTCTTCAACTCCATCGCCGATATCACCCACTATGGCCAAGACGGGAATTCCCGACTTTTTGGCTCTTTTGGCCACTCCCACCGGGACCTTGCCGTAGGCGGTCTGTCCGTCGATTCTCCCCTCTCCGGTGATCACCAGATCGGTCTCCTCGAGACGGTTCTCGAAATCTACCGCGTCCAGTACCAGATCTATCCCCGTCTCCAACTTGGCATCGCAAAACACCATCAATCCGTAGCCCAAGCCTCCGGCGGCTCCGGCACCGGGGACGGTGTCGGCATCCTTGCCCAGGTCCGCCTTGACCACCTCCGCTAAGCGGGTCAGCGCGGTGTCGAGCAGGTCCACCTCTTTGGGACTGGCACCTTTCTGCGGTCCGTAAACCGAACTGGCCCCGCGGGTCCCGGTGAGGGGGTTGTTTACATCGCAGGCTACCCGAATTTTTGTCTTTTTCACTCGGGGATCCAGTTTTGAACCGTCGATACGCTCCAAATCGACCAAGGCAGCCCCACCATCGGCCAATTCGTTGCCCTGGTGGTCCAGAAAGCGGTAGCCCAGGGCCTTGGCCATTCCCATCCCGCCATCGTTGGTGGCGCTGCCGCCGATGCTCAGAATAATCTCCTCGACCCCCTCCTCGATAGCGTGGAGTATCAGCTCTCCCGTCCCGTAGGTGGAGGCACGTTTCACGTCTCTGTTATTCTCGGGCACCAGAGTCAAACCCGAAGCAGCGGCCATCTCGATAACCGCGGTAGTAGTATCTATCATTCCGTAAGAGGCTTGGACCTTCTGGCCCAAGGGACCGGATACCTCGGTGGAGATCAAGTCCCCTTCGTTTGCCGCCACCAGGGCCTCAACGGTACCCTCACCGCCATCGCCGACCGGGACCTTTTCAACTTCCGCGTCGCTGAAAACTCGGTATATTCCCCGCTCGATTGCCTCGGCAACTTGGAGACTGCTGTTGCTCCCCTTGAACGAATCAGGGGCGACTAATATCCTCATACCATACTCCTACATGGGTATTCGTGGTTCCATGTTCCGGGTAAATCATCGATACCCGATTTTTCCGTTTCTCGCTAGTATCTTTCTTGAAGTACCCAGCGGCTTTTTTACCTAAGATGCAAACCACTCCAAACAATTTTGCTTATTTTCTCCGTTAATTTTAGTACTGTCAAGTGTTGTATTCAACTATTCATATACCCTCTTTATAGCCGATTATTCTACTGTGGAATTGTCACGAATCTACGGAATAGTTATAATTGGAGTATGATTTACTCATATCAACGGAAGAGACCGGACATGGAGGAGGCGCTTTTCGTCGCTGAGAGCGCGGAGATCGCCGGAGAGGTGTACGCGGCCCGCGATTCATCTTTTTGGTTCAACGTTTCTATCAGGGGAGACCTGGCACCGGTGAGAATCGGCCACGGTTCGAACGTCCAGGACAACAGCGTGCTTCACGTTGCCGCAAACGGCCCCTGCGAAATAGGGACAAACGTCACAATCGGTCATGGGGTGATAGCCCACGCCTGCAAGATCGGTAACGACTGTTTGATCGGCATGGGGGCGATAGTTCTCGACGGCGCGGAGATAGGCGACGAATCGATAGTGGGAGCGGGGTCGCTGGTCACGCAGAACAAAAAATTCCCCCCCCGCAGTCTGATAATCGGTTCTCCCGCAAAGGCGGTGCGAGAGCTGACCGAGGACGAAGTGGCGGCAATTCGAAAAAACGCCAAGGAGTATATCGAGCTGGCCCGGGAATACGCCGCGCAGGCTTAATTCCGAGAGCCGTCTAAGATAGAGACGAGAGGATGCCCTCGGCGGCTCTTATACCGCTGGCCCAGGCGGCGGTGATGCCCCGGCTGGTACCGGCACCATCACCGGCGAAATAGACGTGTTCGACCACCTGGAAGTGCCTATCCAAGTAGCCTGGTTTGTTCGCGTAGAGCTTGATCTCCGGGTAGTACATGATCGTGCTTGGATGAAGTACGCCGGGGACAATGGTATCCAGAAGCTTCATCGACTTCCAGATATCCCGGAGGATTTTGGCGGGCACCGCCAGGCTGACATCACCGGGACAGGATGAGCGGAGCGTGGGCTCGAAGTCGTAGAGGTCGGCGTTGAAGGTATCCTCCTTCGACCTCTTGCCCAGCCGAAAATCCCCGACCCGTTGCCTCAGGGGCTTTCCCCCGCCGAGGAGCATCGCCTGCAGCCCGAGTATTTCGGCAAACTGCTGGCCGCTGGCCAGAGGTTCGGTGAGGCGGACGGTTTTCAGCATGGCGAAGTTGACCAGACCGTTGCCCTGTCCCCTTTTTTTGGAGAAGGCGTGGCCGTTGACCGAGTGGTAGACCTCTTTGTGCTCGGTCTCGTAACGCTCCTGGACCACGAAGGCGTTTCCGCTGTTAGTGCAGAAAGTCCGCACTTTGCCGGGAAAGTAGAATTTCGGGTCGTAATAGTCGGCAACTATGGGGTAGTGTTC
>DSBN01000132.1 GCA_011046055.1 Sediminispirochaeta sp.
CTCTTGGACACCTATATGGAACGCTACCTCAAATTGGGAATGATCTCACTCAAGTATCGAGATGATTCGATAATCACACATAAAAAGCTGTCGGAAATGTACGATGCTTTTCGAAACCGAGACTCTGAGAAGGCTGTCAATATTTTGGAGCAGGAGTTGGAAAGGGGAAAAAAGCAAGCCCAGGGGTTTCTCAAAAAGAGGGATAAAGAAGATACCTGGTTCGCCATCCCGGATGAGGCGTATGAAGTCGATGCTACTAAGGTGGATGGTGAGTTAGTATAAAAAGGAGGAAGAAATGAGGAAAAATGCTTTAGTGTTGTTGGTAGTGCTGGCTCTCGTAGCCGCTCCTGCTGTTTTCTCCGGTGGACAGGGGGAAGCTGATTCGTTGGAGGAACTGCGTGTAGGGATAGGCTCCGAACCCTGGGATTTGGATCCGGCGACGGCGACGGACATGGGGTCGTACCACCTTCTAAAAAATGTATACGATCCTATCATCGAGTACGACTCCAATAACGAGTTGACCGCGGAAAACTCTCTTACCAGAAATAACGAGTGGCGCGATGGAAACAAGACTCTGGTCCTCTACCTGCGGGAAGGGGTGAGTTTTCACGACGGTTCGGACTTCACCGCCTCGGATGTCAAATACAACCTGGAGTGGCAGCTGAACCCCGACAACGACGCCCCGTGGAAGGGACAGCTCGGTCCCATCTCGGAAATAAATGTTGTTGACGATTATACCTTAGAAGTAAAGTTCGAAAGTCCCACTCCCCACGCGCTGGCTATGTAGGCCGGGACTGCTATGTTCGGAGTGGTTCCAGAGGGTAGTCACGGAGACAGAACCGATGAAAAGGGGGTAGCCGGTAAGCTAGGCACCGATTTGACTCGCCAGCCAGTAGGAACCGGCCCGTACAAATTTGTCGAGTGGCGAAGTGGGTCGAGAATAGTACTGGAGAAAAACGAAAACTACTGGAAAGATGACTTCCATCAAGTGGACCGAGTGGTCTTTGAGTTCATTGGCGACCCTTCGGCGAAGCTGGCCGCTTTGATCTCTGGTTCCGTCGATATCATAGATCGGGTACCTTTCAGAGACTTCGAGACGATCAAGGAGATGCCCCAGGTTGAAACAAAGCGGCTACCGGGGACTGCTTTGGAGATTCTCTATTTGAATTTGAGTAATCCTCCTCTGGGAATTTCCGAGGACCAGATCGGCGATCAAGAGGCAATCGAACAGGCTTACCATGTGCGTAAGTTTCTCTATCACGCCATCGACCGCGAAGCGATTGCCGAACAGCTCTTTCATGGCATGGCCACGGTTGCAAAAGGACCATGGTATCCAGATAGCGAATGGACTTCGCCTCGGTTGAAGAAAATGGAGCCTTATGACCCGGACCTTGCTCGGGAACATTTACGGAAAGCAGGGTACGCCGACGGGGGCTTGAGTTTCGAAATGTAGGCTTCAAACCACGACTGGTATGTGGATTTGGCGACCGTCGTTCAGGAGCAGCTTCGACATTACAACGTGGAAGCTGAAGTAATACCGGTGGACAAAGCAACACTGTTCGACACTATGTATGAAAACGTAGACTGGGATATTCTGGTCGAGGATTGGACTTACGCCGATTTCTCCGTCCTGTCGTATCTCGGTTTCAACTATCCTTGGAACAACTGGAGTCCCAACCACTGGCACCATGATAGCCCTGATCTAAGAGAGATCTACCATGAGAGCGTACCGGGACATAAAGAGTGGGTTGACCTCTACAACAAGACAATAATGGAAACTGACCCAGAGAAAAGAAAGGAGATGATATGGGAGCTACAGGAAAGGGTGGTAGACAACGTCGTTGGTATAGATTTGATGATTGTCGATACACTGTTTGCCTGGCGTGAAAACATCAAAGGCTATGGTGAGGGGCTCAACTCAATCGGAGTGGTGAACCTCCGACATGTAAAAAGTATCGAGTAGCGGTTCTGCTTTTGCGGAGACGGGGACGGTCTTTCCCGTCTCCGCCTGCTTTTCTCAAAAGGAGGATATAGGTGGGTGTGTATATTCTTAAAAGGCTGATTTTGGCCATCCCTACCTTAATAGTCGCGAGCATAATAATTTTTCTCTTGGTTCATATCGCTCCAGGTGATCCGGTGAGGGTCATGTTGGGTCCGATTCAGGATCAGGTTTTGGTAGAGCGTTTGCAACAGAAGCTTGGATTGGATCTGCCCCTGCACGAGCAGTATCTGACCTGGCTGGGCAACTTACTGAGAGGAGATTTGGGAATATCGATCAGTGTTCAACGGGGAGCACCGGTAGCGGAGCTCATCGCTGAACGTTATATGGTGACTTTGGAGCTGGCCTTGCTTGCGATGACTGTCGCCCTTCTTATCGCTATTCCCACGGGAATACTCTCGGCACTTCGACAGAACAAGCTGACCGATCACATATCCAGAGTTGTTGCTCTAATTGGTATTTCCATTCCGAACTTTTTCGTCGGTATATTGTTGATTCTATTTTTCGGTGTGGTGCTGCTGAAGACTTGGGGAGCCGGAGGCTTCGTACCGATTCAAGAAGGGCTGGGAGCCAATCTTCAGAGGATGATTCTTCCGGCAATTGCTCTGGGAACTTCGTACTCGGCTATTGTGATGCGGATGATGCGGTCGTCAATGCTGGATGTAATGAGTAAAGATTACGTGAGAACCGCTCGCGCAATGGGGGTCAAACGGTGGAGTGTCATTCGCCAGGATATTGTTAGAAATGCACTGATACCGGTTGTTACCGTCATAGGTAATTCGATTGGATATCTTCTCGGTGGTTCGGTGGTGACGGAAAGCGTGTTTCGACTACCGGGAATAGGGAACTTGGTAATCAACGCGGTGTACCGTCGGGATTTTCCCGTCATTCAGGCGGTGGTACTGATAATAGTTCTGTTGAGGATCCTGGTCAATCTTGTGGTCGACCTCATGTACGCCAAGCTCGACCCGCGCATTCAATACACCAGTTCGGAGTAGAAGAGAATGAAACTGACAAGACATCGTGGAGTTCTAGAGGAGTTTTGGAAAAACTTCCGCAAAAATAAACTGGCCGTTGCCGGGGGACTGATTGTGCTGCTTTTTATCTGTCTCGCCCTTTTTGCCCCTATCCTATCTACGGCAAATCCGGTGGAACAGTTCAAATCTCCGTCGGGGGAGCGTCATCCTCTACCTCCAATTTCCCGCAGTGACGATGGCCACCTTTTTCTTCTGGGATCCGACAGATACGGGCGAGATATTTTTAGTCGAGCTCTTTTTGGTACTCGCTCGATGCTCAAACTCGCCGTAGGAGCGGTGGGGATCTCATTTATCATCGGAGTGGCTCTGGGAGCTGTGGCCGGATATAACCGGAGTTCATGGATAGATGAATTAATCATGCGGTTTGTGGATATCCTGCTGTCCTTTCCGGCCTTGGTTTTGGCCATCGCCCTGGTGGGAGCCCTGGGGCTGGGAGAGACGGTGATTTTCGGCCTGCGATTCTCCAATATGTTCAAAATCATGCTGGTCATTGCCATCACCTATTCCCCGCGATTTGCCCGGGTCATGAGGAGTGTGGTGCTGCAAGAGATGAGCGAAGACTACGTCGCCGCGGCTAAGGTTATCGGAGCCTCGGGAACGAGAATCGTGGTCAAAGAAGTTTTCATCAATACTATACCTCCGATAATGGTGCAAGCCTCACTGATGATGGCCGAAACGGTTCTCATCAGCGCTTCGCTCAGTTTTCTCGGGCTGGGCTTACAGCCGCCCCAGGCGAGCCTCGGCGTGATGCTGAACGAAGCTCGGGATTACCTTTTTCAGGGAAGCTGGTGGTATGCAGTGGTTCCCGGTGTATTTATATCTTTAGCCATTCTAGGATTCAATTTTTTAGGAGATGGACTGCGGGATTCAGTTGATCCGCGACAGGCTCGGAGGGTAGGACGGTGATGCGAGAAGAGCTTTTACGAATAGAAAATTTGGTGACTCGGTTTTATACCGAATACGGTGTGGTCCAAGCTGTGGATGGTACCAATCTGTACCTCAAGCAGGGAGAGACCTTGGGAATCGTCGGTGAATCGGGCTCAGGAAAGACAGTGACGGCCATGTCTATCATGGGGATGATAGAAAATCCTGGAAAAATTGAAAATGGACGTATTCTTTTGAAGGGCGATAATCTTCTGTACAAAAGCGAAAAAGAAATGCGGGAGATCAGAGGCGGACTGATCGCCATGGTTTTTCAGGACTCTTTGAGTTCTCTCAACCCCACCCTCACCGTCGGCGAACAGATCGGACGGGTTTTGCGCTTTCACACTACACTCACACCGCATGTTATTCACAAGCGGGTGGTCGAATTGCTGGAGAAGGTTGGTATTCCGGAGCCTACGAAGCGGTACGGTGGTTACCCTCATGAGATGAGCGGTGGAATGCGGCAGAGGGTGTTAATAGCGATGGCTATCTCCTGTAACCCCTCCCTGTTGATACTCGATGAGCCGACCACTGCACTGGACGTGACTATCGAGGCCCAGATTTTCGAGCTGATCGAGCAGTTGAAAAAGCATTTCAATATGGGAATTATATTGATTACCCACGATCTTTCGGTCGTCGCGAACACATGCGATCGGGTGGCGATCATGTATTCCGGTAAACTGATCGAACAGGGAAGCGTTAGCGAGGTGTTCAAAAGGCAGTTGCACCCATACACCCGAGGTCTGATAAGATCTATCCCCCGAATCGACGGGCCGGTCGACGAGAACTTGTACTCCATTCCCGGAGAAGTTCCTGATCTGATAAATCTCCCCGGGGGATGCAACTTCGCCCCCCGTTGTGCCTATAAAAAAGACCTCTGTGAAAAGGAGAGCCCCACATTGGCAGAGTTCTACAAGGATCATACAGCCGCTTGCCTCCGAGTGAAGGAGATTGAATATGCCGAATGAAACGCTGCTTGAGGTGGATAAAATAAAAAAATTCTTTCCCGTCGGGGGAGACTGGTTTTACCGTATGTTCGATCGTCGGCAGGTACACGCGGTTGATGATGTTAGTTTTACAATGCGTCGTGGGGAAACTTTGGGCTTGGTGGGAGAGTCTGGTTCGGGAAAGACCACCGTCGGACGTATGATCGTCAATCTGATCCAACCGAGCGGGGGACGTATCCTGTACAAGGAAAAAAATATTAATGGAACGAGACGAAAGGAGAATCTGGTTCTGCGTCGCAGTATCCAGATGATATTTCAAGATCCCAGCACCTCTCTCAACCGTCGAAAGACCGTCGGACAGATAATCAGCGAACCCTTCCACATTCATAAGTACCTCTACCGGAACGACTATGAGGCGAAGCTGGAAGAGGTGATGAAAATGACCGGTCTTCCCACGCGTTTTGTGAACCGCTATCCTCACGAGTTATCCGGAGGGCAGAGACAGAGGGTGGGGATTGCTCGCGCCTTGTCGGTGGATCCGGAGTTCATCGTCTGCGACGAACCGGTGACTGCGTTGGATGTGAGTATTCAAGCCCAGATCATCAACCTCTTGGCCGGTTTGCAGGAGAGGTTAAACCTCTCCTACCTTTTTATTGCCCATGACTTGAGTGTGGTAAAGCATATGAGTGAGCGAGTCGCGGTGATGTAC